>JAEORY010000120.1 GCA_016840645.1 Candidatus Borrarchaeota archaeon
CAATCTCTTTAGCTTCCAGTTCCGTTAATTTTTCCCAATAACTCAAATCTCTCACTTCCCCTTTAATTTTCTCCAATGAATTCTAAACAAGAGGCTTTTAAAGCCTAGAATTAGTTTTTAAACTTTTTTTAAAAAATTCATCTAAGAAACTGTCTTAGATTCCCTACGAAATAAAGGATATCTGTTTCAGTATTATAGATATGAGGTGCTATCCTAATCATTCCTAGTCTTAAACTAAATTCTACTGGTCGCTCTAATTTACGTAGTGCTTCGGCAATTGGTCTACTGTCCTTTTCTGTGGGTTTGAATGTTAGTATCGAACATCTATCTTCAGGCGGTGTTATAATGTCAATATTCTTGATTGAATTCAGTTGCTCGGCCAACATATCGACTAATTTCTTGTTATGATCATAGATGTTTCTAATTCCGATATTTCTAAGGTATTTGATTGATTCTGCGAGCCCTAACTTCACGCTATATGCACTAGAACTGTATTCAAACTTCCTTGCTGTAGACGCATAGCTCAAATCGAGAGCGTCAAAATCCCACATGTTTTCTCTAGATCGCCAACCTACGAGTGCAGGTTCCAATTTATCACATAGATCCTTAGAAACGTAAGCTATAGCTGTCCCAAAGGGAGCGAGCAGCCATTTGTAGCTACCAGCAATGTAAATGTCGACGTTTAGTTCCTTTACGTTTATTGGCAAATATCCTGCTGCTTGTATGCCATCAACGATTAACAAGGCACCAACATCATGGACCTGCTTTGCAATTTTCTTTATATCATCGGAATCAAATTTCTGACCAGTAAGATATTCTGCATGACTTAGAACAACAACCCTTGTGTTTTCATCGATTTCATTCAAAATCGTATCAATTGGAATTCGCCAGTTTTCAGCAGTGATGAGCTTCACATTCACGTTTTCTTTTCGTGCTATTCTTAGCCAAGGATAGGTTACACTTGGAAATTCAACGCCGGTGGAAATGACTTTACCGTCCTTTAACTCTAAACTCCATGCAAACGAATTCAATGCCTCGGTAGTGCTGTTGAAAATAGCGATATCTTCTGCCTTACAACCAAATAGTTTGCCCCCCTCTTCCCTGAGACCATCATAAATCATGGTTTCCTTTTCCTCGTCTAAAGTTAAAGTTCCACCCCTAGCCAACTCCTTTTCAATTTCTGTCGATCTTTCGATGACAGGATTTGGAACGAGTCCAATACTTGCCGCATTTAAATAATCAACTGTCTTTGTAGTTGGAAAATCTTTTAAAACCTCTTCAGTGTCCATTTAATCACTACCCAGTTTTTTTAGTTTTTCGACTTAAGTAATTATAAAGCTGTATATTTCCCCTTTAATAATCTCAGATATATAACTAACAACTGCAAGAATCAATGATTTTCTTTCCATTATACTCAATCCTCTACATTATTTCGAAATAGTTAATAAAGAGTTACACTTGCGGCAACATTTCCAAGATGGTAAAAATCATTTTCTTCGTTTTCTTGATATTCTAAAGATTTAAGTTTAGATTTCAAATTTGGAGAGAATTTTATCATTAGAATAAACTATTAAATTTTCAGAAATAAATTGCATGCGTTTATGATTATTATAGAACCTTTTTGTCATGCTTAACTGAAACTTTGTCTATTTAACAACAAGATTTTTGTAATATTGCAGTAGATGTCATTTATGTCAAAACGACTGATGATTAAACAAATAGCAATAGGAGAGATATACAATGTCTTTTAAAGAAGTTGATGAGACGGAAATAGAAGAAGAGGAAGAAGAGGAAGAAGAGGAAGAAGAGGAAGAAGAGGAAGAAGAGGAAGAAGAGGAAGCTGTAGACACAAAAGAACTACCAAAACCAGTGATAACGGAATACGTTCCTAAGGTTAAAGAAGGATCCATTTTATTTGAGATACCACGAGGGCGTGTGATTGTAGACTTAAAAGAAGAAGATCTTGAACTTATGACCGATAAAGATCTTTCGCCTGCTTGGACGAAGGCTGGCGAAGCAAATAACAAAAGGATTCTTGCCATCAACTCTGAGACCACGAGTGCTGTTTTAAAAGCGGATGGCACTGTTGAAAAAATGAAGGCAACAGGTCTTATAGGTTTTTACAATCCGAACAAGAAAAATAGGGTATGGGACGTCGACAGCTACTGGGAAAATCTTGAAAATACCGATTTAGCTCCTAGAGAGGGCTTATGCCACATAGATATCTATGAATTGGAACCTGGTGAATTACGCGCGAAAAAATACGCTTTAAAAGAAGTAGAACCTCTTTTGAGAATTGAGGAATCTGTAAATGCAGCACCAGGAAAGGATACAGGACCTAGTGTCTTAATGAAGGATAAGGAGACGATTACTAAAATAACAGTGAGCGTTAGCAATGTATCAAAAACGAAGTTGGAAAATATAACAGTCGAAAAAGAATTGCCTGGAGTCCTAAGGGGAATAAGTGACATAGAAGTTGATACAGGCACTCACAAAAAAGAAGGCAACAAGGTAGTATGGTCAGGATTTAGTTTAGATCCCAATAGCACTCAATCAATGAGTTTTAAAGTTCCAATGAGCGCAAAAACGATAGATCCTCTAATAACTGGGGATATCACTGCCAGCTATGTAGCGCCCGATATGACTATATCAGGTATTACTTTTATTGGATCTGATGGTTACACCAAGAACGTGACCTGGATCGATAAGGATGAGATAGATATGAGTCCTGGTCGCTGGAACTGTGCGATCGAGTTCGAAAACCTGTCTACCTTTGAAGTCTTGCTTCGTGAAGTGGAGGTCTATCGACAGACAGCTGAAGAAAGCATCTTCAAGAAACGCTCGGACCGGCGACAACAACTGATAGTCGACGAAGAACGCCTTGATGTAACGCTTAGCCCGGATACCGAGAATAAATGGACCAAAAGCTTTGTGTTCCCAGATCCAAAAGAAGAACCGATTATGAAACTGCCCAGCTTTGGTCAAAAAGTTGACTTCTCGGTCAAAAACATGTTTATGAGGGAACTTACTGGCTCTGTAATAATGTCTGGTAGTGAGGTGACAGTTGCCGCTATGGACTTAGAAAAGTCATTTGACAGAAATGAAATCAGCGCTGCCGAAACAAAACCGATTATAACTACATTGACTGTAATCAATACTGGTTCTGCTCGATTTAATGACTTGATTTTTGAGGACACGATTCCTTCAGGATTTGATGTAGTCGACCAAGATAAAATTGATTTAAATCTAATTCGACCAGTAGAAGGAACAACAGAATTGCAAAAAATACAGATATTAAGAGCGGCAAAAGTAGACTTACCAGATGAAAAAGACCTGAAAAAAGAAAGAAAACTAATTGTATCACTTCGTGATGTCAGAAAACAGGGTAATATTGGCGCAATCCTACCAGGGGATCGTGTTGAGATAGAGTACCCTCTTCAACCAGTGACTCCAGAACCTGGGACTGAACATACGCCACCCTTTACAGCAACGGCTGATGTTTTGCCACCATTTACTGAGGCTGCTAAATTTGATGTCTCTGTAGAAGAAGAAAAACTGATCATTAAACCATATGTCTGGCGTAAAGTACGTGTTGGAAAATCGATCCAAGAAGGTTCGACTAAGAGCGAATATGCGATCAGTATCTATTACCACAACAAATTGAAATCTGGAGAAATTGCACTTGTTACTGATGACGAAGCAAGCCTTCCCGACATTACTATTAACGATATTCTGCCTGAAGGCTTCACTTTAGTCTCAAGTGATCCAAATATCAGCGATCAAAGACCGAGACTGATTGAAGGTAAAAGTTTCACCGTCTTAGAATGGTCCATCAAGGATGTCCAACCAGATCAAATGGTGGAGATCAAATATGCCATAAAAGGCGAGCCTGGAGCTGTATACAAAGCCAGAGAGGCTCAAGCACTTCTCACAGCATAAAATCCTTTAACCAATCCCCTTTATTTTTTATTTTGTGCATATCGGTTTTTTATGGAAGCATATCTACCTATAGAATGCTTCTATTTTTTAGAAAGATTAATCTGTTAAAATAAGAAAACTATGTACCGTTATTTATCATAACTATGGTGGTGAATTTAGTGGTTGAAGTTTCTTTTAAGGATTTTCAAAAGCTGGATCTTCGTATTGGCAAAATTTTAAATTGCGAAAAGATTCCTGGAGCAAAAAAACTCTTAAAATGCACTCTAGATATTGGCATTGAGACTAGAGAAACTATCGCTGGTATGGCAGAGTTTTTTTCCCCTGAAGAGCTAGTTGGAAAGATTGTTGTCGTCTTAGTTAATCTAGAGCCTAAAAAACTCATGGGCGTTGAGTCACGCGGAATGATTCTAGCAGCCGATTTAGGAGGAACGCCATTTCTACTTACGGTTGAGGGTAATGTTCCAACAGGAACAAAGGTTCGTTAAAATCAACAGTTGGATAATTGCATACAATCAGATTGAAATAGGATATTAAGTTCCCTATTATGTTCTAGAGGCGATTTAATCCTCAAAAAAAAGTCTTAGATGTTCTCCAAGGAGACTCGGCTCATAAGGAATGACGGAAGTATTTTCTCTTATCCATCCTGGCAGATAACCTCGGAGATACGGTGTGGCAAATCTATAATCCAGAAAAATAAGCGCTGCTCTATCTGTAAGGGAACGAATTGGTCTTCCAGCAGCTTGAGCAGCTCTTCGCATGGCAGGAATATTATAGCCATATATTCTTCCTTTCCCTGCAAATTTAGTATCATAATAACTGATCTGGGCTTGTATTATAGGTGTAGGACTAGCATAAGGGACTCCTACAATGATCACGGCATTCATTTCGTTGCCTGGATAATCTGCGCCCTCCGCTGAACGTCCTCCCATGACCCCTAGCAAAACTGCTCCATTAAAGTTTGCAAAGTCCTTAAATTGTTGTATAAGTTTATCATTTTCTTGAGAACTCATATGACGTTTCTCTGTTAACAAAGGTTTACTTAGGGCATCCTCTAATCCTTCAGTTAAGAGTCCATCGAGGACATTGTAACTTGCGCAGAACACGCCAATATTTTGAGGTGTATTCTTACAAATCTGGCTAATCAAATCGACCATTTTAGAATATGTCTCAGGAGTTCGCTGTTTTAGTGCTGTAGAAACCCCCTCACAAATATATGCACATACGTTTTCGTTTGAATAAGGCGAAGGAAGTACCTCATTCTTTGTATCACTTGGAAGACCTATCTTATCAATGAATGCGCTAATAGGTTGTAATGTTCCAGATGCGCAAATAGTAGCAAATGCAGATTTTATAATAGGTTTTGTGCAATAACGAGGGTCAAGAGCAGAGATTGTTAATTGTGCATTGACTTTTCCAGAAGATTTGTACTTTTTTAGCAAGTGTGTAAAATCGATTCTTTTACTAGTGTCTATCCATTTCATCATAAACTCTGCAGTCCTTTTAACAAATGAACGCGGATGTTTTCCCATCTTTAGCAATTGTTTTTGAATTACTTCTCCCGCTTTTATCATCTTATTGAAAAACATGTCATCTAAAGTTAGTCCAAGTCTTTTTTCTATTTGTTGAAGGAACTCTGATGGCTCAATAAACGTTTCATCTTCTTCTTTCTGAATGTTTTTGAGATTTTGCTCAAGAACACTGTTTAGCGCCTTTCCGAACTGTTCGATAATTTTTGAATTAAAATTTTTTGCCTCTTTAATCATTGCCTTAATGCTATATTTAGAAATTGAATCACTCGCGATTTCAGTAGCGATTTGCGGGAGATTATGTGCCTCATCAAATATTAAGATACATTCGTGAAGTGGTTTTTCAAGAGATAATCTCAGAAAATTATCTCGAATGCTTGGATCGAATATATACAGATAGCTTAATGCTATAATATCTACCCGTTGTATGAGCCGTCTAGCAAATTCATATGCACAAATCTCTTCATTTTGACAAATTTCGAGAAGTTTTGCGCCAGTAGTTGGTTTTTCTAAAAAATAATGTTCAAGTTCTGCGATGTACCATGGCTCATTTTGAATTTTCTCAAAGAAATTGCATCTTTTTCTCTTTTTCAATTCCTTGCACAGAAGAAGAGCCGATTTTGCGTCAGGAGCATATTTTTTGACAAGTTCGTTTAAGCAAGTCTCGTTTCTACCTCTTATTGCAAGACCAGAAACTTCACAACCTTTTTCTCGAATCTTATAAAGTTCCTCTAGGACGCGATCTGCCTGCCTATGCGTACGACAGCAGTAAATTATGGTTCTTCCCTCTTGTTTCGCGGACGTTAATGCGCCTACTAGCAGACTAATGGTTTTTCCAAGCCCGTTAGCACCCTCTATAACAAGGTGACCTCCCTCTTGTGCTACTTCATTGACGAGATTAATTAATTTACCTTGATAGGGTCTAAGACTCTTGTAGGGGAAGAATTTCTGTACGTCTATTGGAATCTGGTCTTTCATAATCTATCGCAATCCATCTCGATGTTCATAATTGCCGGAATAATAAAAATAAAGCGCTTTTTTATTCACAATTGGGGAAATCCTTTATAATGTCTCCGCAAGAAGACCCTCCCAACGTGTTGGGGGGATGAAGTGCGTTGTTTTACTGGTTTCACTTTCACGGTAGTGTCCCCCAGTTTAAATAGCTGTTTGTGGATACTATCGTTAGTGATATGGCACTCAAGGGAACAGAGGAAGAGCTGTGATGAACCGCACGTACCAATTTCGCCTGTATCCCACCACACCACAGGCAACTATTCTCACTCAATGGCTTACTACTTGCCGTCTGTTGTATAACAACTCTCTGGCAGAAAGAAAAAATGCCTGGGAAACTCAGAAACAATCTGTTACCTATGGTGAGCAAGCCAACCAATTAAAAGACGCTAAAAAGACCACTCCGTTTTTAAAAACGGTTCATTCGCAGGTACTGCAAGAGGTGCTGAGACGACTGGATCAGACCTTCAAAAACTTTTTTCGGCGCATTAAAAAGCGGGAAAGGGCAGGATACCCACGATTTAAAGGGAAATACCGGTATGACTCCTTCACTTACCCGCAAAGTGGGTTCGCTCTCGATTACCACCACAAGAAACTCCGACTCTCGAAAATCGGAGCTATTACCATCAAACTCCACCGACCTATCCCAGCTGAAGGCGAGATCAATACCTGTACCATTAAACGTGATGTTGACCACTGGTATGCTTGTTTTTCAGTAGCACTGCCTAATCCTGATCCTGAGTCTCAGAGAGAACTACAGAAGGCGATAGGGGTGGATGTGGGGTTGAAGAGTTTGTTAACATTAAATACTGGCGAAACCATAGACAACCCCCGTTGGTTGAGACACTCGGAGAAGCAACTAGCCAAAGAACAGCGAAGGAAAGACAGGAAGGTTAAGGGCTCACGTAACCGTCACAAGCAGAACAGGAAGGTGGCACGGCTACACCGAAAGATACGCAATCAGCGGAAGGACTTTCATCACAAACTCAGTCGAACACTGGTCGATAGTTATGACCTGATTGTGTATGAGCAGCTTACCATCACCAACATGGTGAAGAACCATCGTCTCGCCAAGTCGATTAGTGATGCAGGCTGGGGGCAACTCATGCGTTTTACCGAGTACAAAGCGGAGGAAGCTGGTACTCTGGTAGAGTATGTGAGTGCCTATCACACCACACAACGGTGTAGTCGGTGTGAGAAGCTGGTGCCGAAAACCCTAGCAACCCGCATCCACAGGTGTCCGTACTGTGGATTGGTGTTAGCGAGAGACCATAATTCAGCCATCACGGTGTTACACCGATCCACTCACTATGTAAAAGCACGATCAGGGCAGGGACTGCCCGTTGAGCCTGTTTGACATGTCCCATTGGGGAATGGATGATTCAGGAAGCCAGCCTACTTGTAGGGTGGTAGTTCACCAAACTGTCTAATTTAGCTTCCAATAACTCTGACAGCTGATGAATTGTGAGATCTGGTCGATATTCGCCCTCATTTTGTTGTTCATCATCATCATTTCTTTTAAACCAAATAGCTTTAAGTCCTGCTTTTTTCGCTCCGATGACATCACATGCCAAACTATCTCCAATATGAATAACGTTATGTGGTTTCATGTTCATACTACGAACGGTATGAGCAAAGATCCTCGGGAATGGTTTAGAAAATCCATGATCTCCTGAAATAGTAACTGTTTCAAAGAAATCAGACAGGTTATGCGTCTCTAATTGGGAATGAATAAAGGGCGGATAAGTAAAATTACTAATTAACCCAATTCGGAATGTTTCAGAGAGTATTTCTATTACTTCATAAGTATCTTCCACAAGCTGGACATTTGCTGTAAGAATCTTAAAATAAGCCGAAGTACTTTCTTTGATAACAGCACGAGCTTTAGAGGACTGCATTCCCACGTCTTTAAATACTTCTAAGAGATGACTGTTATAAAGCGTTTCTGTACCTTCTTCTATTCTTTTCCTCAATACTTTCTGCCACTGCGATAAAGCCTCACTGATGAATTCATCAAAGCCAATAGTTAGTCCATATTTTACTCCAACATCATATACCGCTTTAAGAGCCCTCTTAGAAACATTTTTATCAACAGGTTCAATAAGTGTGTTGAAAAAATCGAAAGTTAAACTCGATTTTCGAAAAGACATAAAGGTTTTTTTGTCTTCTAATCTTAATAAAAATTGTCTTTGTTATTTTATAAATGATCACAAAAAAGCAGGATTGCTGATTTCTTGTCTCAACAAAAGATTACAAAAGCAATGCTTCAGGAATATTATTCAGACTATTTTGATGTGACACCTCTCATCAATATCATTGGATTGTCGACCTTTAGACGCAGAGAATTTGGATTTGATCTTGGCAACACTTTCACAAGAAATCTTTCATTCGGAACACCTCGAAAGCTTGTAGATTATATGGGTAATCAAGGTGTCTTTCAAGCATATGTTGGGGCGGTATACTCTGAAAGCCCATCGAAACAACAGTCGATTCAGAGATTACAATGGGAGTCAAGAGAATTAGTTTTTGATATTGATCTGGATGAATTTGATCTAGTAAGGAGATGTGACTGTAAAGGCGAAAAGACTTTTTGTGAGGAATGCTGGACATTAGCGCAAGACGCCATGATTTTTTTAGACGCAACAATGAGGGAAGACTTTGGCTTTGAAGACCTAGTTTGGATTTTTTCTGGGAGAAGGGGAGTTCACTGCTGGATATGTGATGATAGTGCAAAAAAGTTGGACCAAAGACAGCGAAGTGCAGTCATTAATTATTTAACTCTAATAAAGGAAGGAGAGAAGACTCCTCATGTAGATATGCTTCCAAAATATGCAAAATCATTGAAAGAAAGAATCTTCACTCTGTTATCGAGATCCTTTTTTCTTAATACTGCAGAAGCTGAATTAATAAAACTGGGGTTCAAAAAAGGCGATTCTAAAAAAATA
>JAEORY010000121.1 GCA_016840645.1 Candidatus Borrarchaeota archaeon
TTAAGCGTGCACTTGAAGTGGCAGCCGCTGGGGGCCATAATGTCCTTATACAATGGACAAAAAACTACAACATTCTTATTTCCAATATATCCATTTCATACCTGCTAAATCCCAATTGAACGAGTAAGTTGGATAATGAAGTGGCTACCTGAATTCAGCTACTTCTTTTCATCGTAATTTGATTTACCCCCCATTTTTTCGTTTATATGATTCAGTAAATGGAAACCTCTTCTGGAATAAATAGTCATTCTCACATAAGCTACTATTCATAATCCAATTATGTTTTGGATTCTCTTCATAAGATGCAAGTGAGAATAAATCGTGATGTCGGTTTTTCTGTACGAATTGAGCTGTGCTGTGGGCGAAGTATAGATCCAAAATTATCAGGAAGCTTTATTCTCGCAACAAAGGCGTCTCCCAAGTTGGAATTCTTTGTGAAGAGGTGTCGCAAGCGAGGTATCTAAGACACTCAAGAAGTAATTTTCACACTTAAATGTATGATGTGTCATTTTTACTGGAAATTCTATCGAATTGGAGGGGTAAATATACCAAATTTGGGGTAAAAGGTTGTATTATCGTGATATATACTATGGGGGAGATGACCAATTATAGTTAGCGGTCTCAAACAATATTGTTTTTTCATTAAAGGAAATTATGAATGAAGCGATTTGCACTAGTTGTTGCAGGACTCATTCTCTTTTTTGGAATAGTGTTTGCGGTTTTGACAATCCTGGCTGAGCTATCACGCCCCTCATCGTCCATTGTTACCAGTACAGAGTGTGACCCGCCATGTTGGCATGGTATTCGACCAGGAGTATCAACATCATGGAATGTATTAGATTATCTCCTTAGTCAAAACTGGGTAATTTCAGATTCAATTTATGAATGGACAGAAGGAAATGAAACGAAACAGATTGCCTGGAAATTCCAACGACCTGCTGGAGATACTGCAGGTTACGCATATTTCCTTGATGATAAGGTCACCGCAATTTCAATTAGCACAATTGGTAGTCTAGATATCTCCGAGGTAGTTGAGTTGGTTGGGGAACCAAATTCTTTGGTGGCGCTATACAAAGAAACTAGCATCCGACAATGGGTTGAAATAAGCTTGATTTATCCAAATAAAGGTGTGTTAGTACAAGTTGATATTGATCTAGATAACAGCGTTACGCAAGGTATGGTTGAGATTACGGAAGAGAATCCGGTTTACCGTGTGACTTACTTTAATCCAGAATTATATGATCAGCTATTAGGGGAAAGGAACTTAATCGACGAGTCAAGTGAAATCATATTGAACAATATCCAATCTTGGTCTGGATTTGGTCTTGTTCGATTCTGGAAATGACAATTCAAAATATTCGTGTTTGTCTCAAAGTTACGTGATAAGGCACCACAAGTATATTGTAAATAAATAGGTCATCGGGCTATCCTAAGTGATCACCACAATCACCAAATAAAGGATAAACCCGATGACCGAAATGGAAATCAATTTGACTCTCAGGTTCAGAGTACCAGAGAAGGGTCTTACCGTCAATGGAATTCTTCAAGGACTTCAAGGACAAACACCAACAGTACTCAGGGTAATTCTGGAACAAGTGTTTAAAGCTCTGGAAGAACGGGCGTGTATGAGATTGCACCAGGAGAATCCGGGTCGCTATATTCATAATGGACATCAACGTAACGCCAGGAAATTGATCACCCATTTTGGACCCTTCCATTACCGTATGGCACAAATGATCGACAGCCAGACAGGGAAGACTTTTGCTCCTCTGGCACAGGAGCTTGATCTTACGCCCTACAGACAATATCAGGCCGAAGCACTGGAGGCAAGCGTCGGTCTTGCCATTCACCTCTCTTATGCACAGGCGAGCAAGGAGGTCATTCGGATCCGAGGGAGTGGTCCTAGCAAAAGTACGACACACCGCAGGTTCAGAGAGATCTCTCGGGCTTATGGGGCATGGCCTGAGATGAAAGAAATTCCTTATCGGTTTCTTATGGTAGATGGAACGAAAGTCCAACTCCAGGGGCCAGGAGGGATAGACCTGGGGAAAAAGGAGATGCGATGGGCGTTGGCCTCTCTGGGTCCTGGTCACAAGTTTGAACCTGTGGGTTTCTGGATTGACAAGGGATGGTCTGAAATTCGTAAGGATTTGGAGAAGCGGTTGAAGTATGAGAAGTTTGAAGTTTTGTTTTCCGACGGTGGTCCCGGAATCGCGGATAACCTGCTGGCGGATGGGATGAGACAGCAACGTTGTCTTTGGCATGGGAAGCGGGACTTCCCCTTTATCCTGTATGCGGACAAAATCAAAAAAGCGGAACAGGAACCTTTTCGATCGTTGTTCGACAAGATCTTGATCTTTAGCCTGTCCCAAGAGCAATTGGAAGAGATTGACCCGGATGACATCCAAAAGATCCATGACCTGGCTGAAAATACTCGCCAGGGATTTGAACAGCTGCTTGAGGCTCTGGATCAGAATAAATACCCCAAAGCCAGAACGTATCTTATGAATTTGTATCGTCACACCATGACCTTCTTAGATTATTGGACAAAAACCCAGCAATGGATACCTCTAAATATCAATGCTATTGAATCGGCCTTCAGTCGTATCACCAACCGCATCAAGAAAGTGGGGAAACGCTGGAGTGACCAGGGACTGCTTGAATGGTTGATGCTTGCCTTTAGGAAAATCTACAAACCCGAACTTTGGGATGAGCTCTGGGTTCAATACCTTGAAATCAATCGGAAGTTGGAACTCGTTCTGTATCATGCTGAATATTCTTGGTTAGAATGAAATCACGTAACTTTGGAACAAGATCAAAAATTATGAAACGTCCGGGAAATCAGGCTTAAGGTCGGTTGATAATACATGATTCGATAATGAGTTGAATGTCGAGATAACTTGGACACTCTCCAAGTATCCTTGCTGGTGAGACGGTGTATTCGACCAGATTCGTGCGGAGGGCATAGAGTTTCTAGATCATCCTCGTAATAACCTTGAAAAAATTTTTGCACAGCCTCCCAAATTTAGGCATCTACATAGTTCGTGTTCTGGTATTCTGCATGAACTTTGTTGGAAGAAATAATATTCAAGCCTAATTAGATTATTGCAGTTTCTTGTGCGAAATCGTTTTGCGATTTCATTTGAATTGCTTGATGTTTTATTGTGTTTCGTGTGTCGCCAGACATGAGATTTTCAATCGACTGAACAATGAGAATTCGACTTCTTGAGATAATTTGGTCTTCTGGGATCACATGAAAATATTTACCTTATAGTCCAATGATCAAAATAGATTAGTCCAAATGGAGCAAATGATTGGTGTTCAAAGAAACCTATTTATTCCTTTGTAGCAAAGTGTTCTCCTTGAAAGGTATGTGCATATATTAGGTAAGGCTCGATTCCAGCTGCCTACTAAAACGTGATATCCATAGTTTTGAATACATAGGAGAGCCATTTGAATCTATATAGCATGGGCAACAGATGGGGAGTGGACTTTCAATATCTGTATTTGTGGAGATCTATCGTACCTGGAGGGCTGAACGTTGAGACACCATTCTACTACAGTTGCATGTTCGAAAGATAAGAGCCTAGATGAAAAGAAATCAGCTGAAAATGCAGGAGAAATTAATGTTTGGGAGTGAGATTGAATCACCTTTTACGGTGATGACATTCAAGCTTGATGTATTCACAATAGTAAAGAACGAAAAAGTATTCACCAGATTTGAGAATCTGTTCGGTAGCAGGAAAGAAAAACTACTTAGAAGATTGCAGATAAATCGATTGTTGATCATTGGTCAGAACACAGTTACAAGTGAGTTTCGTTTCGAATCAGAAATTTAAAGATTGAATCATTACACATTGAAATTGTGGAGAACCGTACTAGCAAGGAGAAAGTTGTTTATGGTGATTGAAAACGCTGGATCAAATGCAAAAGATGGATCAGGTTCGAAATTAGATCCATCAACACGAATGCGCAGCTTATTTACCAATTCTGAAGGTTGGAATACGAAACAAGAAGCGATTGAGATGGGATTTGAACTGCTGTTTGCAGAGCGAGATGAATTACTCGATTATGTCAAAGCACTTAAGACATTGGCGGTTTATTTAACGGGAAGGACAAAAATCCGTTCAGAAAATTTGATCCATGGATATTTTGTTTCAGCAGAAAAGAATTTTCCCGAATATATTCGTAGAGAAATGAGTGTTGGTATCGAGGAATGAATGGTAACCAAAATGGATGGTAGAGGAAATAATAAAAATATGTTTTCTAATCAGACAGATAGTGTTGAAGAAGCTCTTCAACTCGGAATTGATGCCATCAATCGTGGTGATTTGGAACTCGGATCTGATATTTTGGAATGGGTCCTCGAGAGAGAACCCCAAAATGAAATTGCCTGGCTTTGGATGGCTTGCACAGTCGATGATGAGGCGAAGAAACGAGAGTGTTATATCAGAAGCGGGTTTAAACGCTAAAATTTCAGATGAATATTTGCGCTTCCGCTTTGAGCGAATTCAAGCAGCTTTACGCCAGAATAGTTTTTATCAATGCTATGCATGTGGAAAAATCAATCGCCCTGCGGGGTTAAATCGATTTAACCCTCAGAGGTGATGACAGTCTTCCTAATTAATAGATAATCATTACACAACAGAAACTATCGACAAGAAGTGGCAAACCTGTCGAAAGGCAGGGACGCAAAGTTACGGGTCTAAACCGTCGCAAGACTGCAAGATCGCCGGACTGCCTAAGTTGAAATTCAGCCTCTTGGCAGATCCGGAGCCAAGAGGCAATTTGAGCTTAATACAAGGTAGAAGACCAATAACCGACAACTTATTAGAAAGGGATGATGTGTAGGATGAGTGAAATAAACGTTAGTGCAGAGATAGAAGTTATAAACGGTTTGCTGACCGAGAGTCCAGGATTACCAGAAACATTACGGAAGCAGTTTATGTATCCTGATGAATGGATCAAGGAACAAGAAGCGGTTGAGATGGAGAATCAATGGATATCTGCTGAACGTGATGAAATAGTGCAATATGTAAAAACACTTAAGATGCTTAGCGTTTATTTGACGGGAAAAACCAGTATTCCACGGGAAAAATTATTAGGAGATTATTTTCGAAAAGCGGAGCAGAATTTTCCTGAGTATCTGCAAAAGGAGATGGAAATTACACTCTCGGCATAAAATGGAATGAGTGCAGTTACGTTCTTTTGATGAAATCACCTGTTGGAATGAAGATGTCTGCCAGCTTCACGGTAGAATCTTCGATGAAGAGAAAGAAAAGGTATTTCAATCTAAAAAAGGGATGACGAAGTAGATCGGTCCATTGAAAAGGTAAAATGAGGATTGCATAGAACTGCTATTGTTGTGAAGATGGATAATTAACATCTTTCATCCTCAGAAAAGATGCACATTTCAGTTCGAAAAACATCAACTTGGGTGTTGGCATACTAAAGTGTCTAGTTGAGTGAAGATATTAATTTACTACGTAAGGTGGCCGCAAGCATGGAATATCTTAAAGATCGGAAGCTAAAAAATCCACGCGTAATAATCGCAAACAATTATGATCTCTACAGTAAGGTTCTGTCTCTAACCCTTGAAGAAGCAGGGATGGAGGTGGTTTCAACAGTTGCCTCAGGAAATAGACTTGTGGATGCTACGCTTGAGCATAAACCTGATATCGTCCTGATGGAAATCGTTTTAGCAGAGATGGACGGTTTGGCAGCTTTATCGATTATCAAATATATGTGTCCAGAAATCCCGGTTTTCATCATCACAGATTTGGAAAATCCGGTTTATATGGCCAGGGCTGGGGAGCTTGGGGCAAAGGGTTTTTTCTCGAAAACAGTTAAATCGAGGGAATTGGTTAATGCCATTTATCATGTCCTTGAAGGAAGGAAAACGCCTATTGAATCGGAGATGACTTTAGATCCTGTCACTTCATCCATAGAAATTTTCTCTGTTCCCAAGGGGTCAGGAGAACCTCCTAGGGACAAGGATTTAACAGAGCAAGAGAGACTGATCCTGTCCTTCATTGCGATGGGTCTTAATAATCAAAGTGTAATGGAGAAACTACATATCACGAAAAACACCATAAAAACTCATATCCGGAATATTTTCTCCAAGCTTGGGGTATCCGACCGAACTCAAGCTGCTATCTGGGCACTTCAACATGGTTATGGTGTTGATGTACCCGTAGGGGTGTAGATTTATCTAGATCCTAAACTTGTCATGAATTGTATTCTTTGGAATGTTTGACCTATTCTTTTTAACTAGACAAAATAGAATAAAAGAAACACCTGAGCTTCATTTAGGGTTTTGTCCTATTGTATGAGTCGCACCTGGCTATTCTTCCAGTTTTACCAAATTCTTTCTAATGCAAAGGTATCGACAAATATCGTGCATATTCAATTTTATGGAATCAAATAATCAAGAGGTACGATCTCCCAACTACGAGAATTCGAAAGAACGCTTTATCCAAGGCTAACACCACAGGATAAAATAGTATCATCCGAAAACAACCAACTTTCCTATAATTTCTTCAGGCACACCTTTTCCATGAGTAGGGATGAACCTGGATTCTGTTTCCTTTTTATCGATATATCAGAGACCTATGGGAAGACATGAGAGAAATAATTTTCCAGCAATCGGGAGGGGATAGCATGGATACACCAAAAGGTTCAGGAGAGAAACTTCTGCTGATGGGGTGTGGAAGCGTAGGGGGTGTGATCGCAAGCGGATTGCTACGTTCTGGGCACGATCTGTCGATTGTGACGAACAATGATCAGATTACGGATGCAGTCAATCATGACGGTTTACATGTGGTGGCACCAAAGGGGGAATGGGTGGTACCCACTCGTGTGTATACCCATTTGGATGAGGTCCAAGGGACATTCGACACAGTGCTACTTGCAATGAAAGCTACCCACGTAGAAGGGGCTGCGATGGATGTGGCGAAGCTTCTTTCACCGGATGGATACGTCGTGACCCTACAAAATGGAATCGTTGAAGATCGCGTCGGTGAGATTCTAGGAAGAGAACGGGTAATCGGAGGACTTGTGGGGTGGGGGGCTACGATGAATACACCCGGCAAATATGAAATGACCTCGCCCGGAGAGATTGTGGTAGGTGAATTGGATGGACAGGTAACGACACGTGTACAGCGTCTATGCTCCATTCTGGGAGCCTCTGTAGCTACCAGTCTCTCTACGAATATTTATGGGGTCTTATGGAGCAAACTTGCGATTAATTGCACCATCACAACCTTGGGAGCTGTAACAGGTCAATTGTTGGGAGAAATGTTAAATCGCTGGACCGTACGACGCCTCGCTTTAAGCATTACCAGTGAAGTTGCAGATGTAGCCCAATCGCAAGGGATATCTATGGAACCCGTTGGTGGTACCTTGGCGATGGAAAGGATTTACCTCCCATCAAGTCGTCGAGACAAAAGCTTAGGTTTAGACATTTTGAGCCGTCAGGTGATCATGTTCATGGTCGGGTTGAAATTTCGTCGTTTAAAGTCTTCCATGCTTCAGAGCCTGGAGCGGGGTCGCCGTGCAGAGATCGATTTTATGAACGGTTATGTGGTCGAGCAAGGACGAAAGATGGGTGTTTCCACGCCCGTTAATGCTGCCTTGACCGACATGGTGCGGGAGATTGAGCGTGGGGAAAGATCGATCGATCCTGATAACCTCAGAGAGCTCATAAAGGGCAATTCCTGATGAAATATCATCGAGTAACATTAAAACCCACGTAAAGCATCTCGCTTTGAATCATCCAAAGCCATTCGAATTGCCTACCGACGCACCTGGAGCGCTGAGCATGTGATATTTGGATTTTAAAATCGAAAGATCTTTGATAACCAAACCCAAAAGAGTGAATCAAAAACATGATTTCAGGCCCTAAGTTGAAGTTGTTTATTCGGTTTTGTTCAGACAATGGGTTAAAAAATGGAAGCTCGCAGCAACCTTGTGATCTATCTCACGATGCTAGCATGCTTGCAACCTGCACTAGCAAATAATATTTGGATGATCACATCTTAGGTCTGGTTCGTTCTTTTTATGCTGCGAGCTTCTACCCGGAGGTGCGTCTAGAGTTACCAATCACAAAACGCACCACAATGTCTTTACTTTAGCTTATTTTTCTTATCTTTGTTTGACGCTTAGCTGACGCTCAATTTGTGGATGACGTACGCACTACTATCCATCCGATTCCCCTTATCTAAAGCTAGTGAAACATGTTAGCAAAATGATATAGGGTCGCATGCACGTCCTGTCTGAACGTCGAAAATTCGCGACCTGAGCGCAATTGCTTGGGTTGAATAATTTTAACCACTTCGACGCCGAGAATAAGGTAAGCACCTCAAATAAATCCCCAAAGGAGATAATTCTAAGAATGTCCGAAGGGAAGAGGAGTTTATTAGATATCGGAAGCTGGATGGAGGCTGGCAAGTGGAATTTGTAGTTAAGCAAGGCTCAAAGGTCTACAAGTTGCTGAGGTCACAACAGTATACATCCAAAGAATATCCATCACGAAGCAGGTTGTCTAAATGTTTTTACTAGACAGCCAATTTTCTATGCACCAAGGTAGATTCGAAGGAAAACTTAACGAAACACATAGAACCTGAGATCCTTTCAGGGTATTTGCTAATACTTGAGGGTGTATCTCGACCCAAACGCCCACATCTCAGGCGCACATGGTTGGTTGAGCTTGAAATCCGCTCATCTTAAATCGTAGAACCATTACACGTGTTCGTCCGATCGTGTTACAGCTTGTTCTTGTCATTAGGGGGGTGTGAGAGAAAAAATCAGATGCGTTCTATTGAGATATCGGTTCTTCGATAAATTATCTTTGAAATCGAATGCTAGATTTAGGTAGATCGCTTTGTGGTGTTGCGACAATAAAGTACCGTCCCCAGTTCGGATTGCGATCTACCTCGATACATGTTTGAAGAATGAGCCTATCCCGCTTACCATACACCCAGTTAAATAATTCAACCGTTGAATAAGTAGGCTTTAGATGTCCTAATTTTCGAAAACTGGAATAAGGGCTATTAGGTGTAAGAGCTTGAAAGCGAAGTAATTCGCGTACGATGAACTTGCGATAATTTTTATTTCCAAAAATTAAATAGATTTGTTGACCTTCCTTGAGATCAAAAAAACGCCTCCCTACATGATTTTGATGAACGAGAAGTCCTTTACTCCCGTAATGGTCTGCCAGTCTGAATTGGGTTACGACACCAGCCGCATTAGAAACAAAGCCTGGATTCGTGATGGGCTGTTGAACCACTCTTGCAGTAAGCATTTTAGGTATATAGAGTCCAATTACCTGATCGTGATTGCCAGCTTCTAAGGATGCGATGAACTCCGAGAGGGTTGGGATAGGCGGCAGATTTATGTCACCGCTTGGAGGCTCATCGAGCC
>JAEORY010000122.1 GCA_016840645.1 Candidatus Borrarchaeota archaeon
TAGTTAGCGATAGTTTTTTCTGATTTATTCACAAGTTCATAATTCATATGATTTTGGGTGGATTAATCGTTTCAATTTTGGTGTTCATCTTACACAGGAGAAAGCAAGAAAGCACCTCAGCTTCAGCATGGTGATGAATGGCGTCTTCTTGCGTAGGTTAGATAAACTCTTCTACTTGAAAAATCAACGAAAAAACAGCGAAAAGAGATTATTGTCCTTGTAATGTTATGACATAAGGGTTTATATTCGCGCACGTCATTTAAAGACATTCATAGAAAGTTCGCTCAGGAGTGTATAAACAAAAAACGAGAATATAATGGGATAAAGATGCGTCCACCTTGCGAAATCATTGTGAAAATGTATTTACCACGTTTAAGACGACTGGTTGCAAGAGAACTAATTGAAAGGTATGAACTCACTCAAGATGTTGTTGCAAAGAGACTTGGTTTAACTCAAGCAAGCATTTCGAAATATCTATCTAATATGAAATTACGGGAGACTGATGCTAGTTTTGAAGATATCGCTAAGAACTTAGCACGCTCAATTGTCTCATTAAATATTAGCACCGAAGAAATAATATTAGAGCTCTGCAAAAGCTGTTTTTCGCTACGTGAGGGAAGTTTTGTTTGTAGAGAACATAAACGCATACTTCCTTTAGAGGACGATTGTCGCGTTTGTACAGAACTTAGAACTTTGGACTCAATGGAAATCTCAGAACGGACACATGTGCTTTCAAATATGGAACGCGCTGTCGGTTTATTAGAAAATAGCGATAATTTCAGTGTGCTCATGCCTAAACTTCGTGTAAATTTGGCGATGGCTGTTTCTGATGCAACTGACGTTATGGAAGTAGCCGGAATTCCAGGTCGCATTGTTCTCGTTAGAGGTAAACCTAAAGCCGTCGAAAGACCAGCATTCAACGTCTCGCATCATATCGCTTTAGTTCTATTAACAATTATGAAGTTTGATTCGAACAAAAGGGCTGTAATGAACGCCAGATACGATGAAGAAATTAATCGAGCGTGCCAAGAATTACATTTTTCTGTCTCTGAATTTAATAGAGAGAATGCGCCAAAAGAGATAATAGATATTGAAACGTGGGGAATGACTTCGGCAATTGAGATGGTTAATGGTATAGTCCCAGATTGTATTAGCGACATTGGAGCTTTTGGCATCGAACCCTGCATGTATATCACTGGAAATGATGCTGAAGACGTCGTTAGAAAGGCTTTGGATATCGCTGACGAACTGTCCCAGTTTAACGAGTAACATGATTTTTTTTAGACACATTCGTGTTAATAGAGAGCGCGTCTACAGAATAGACTTGGAATATGTAATAGAATGTTTAAAAGACATTCTTAAAAAAATCCAGTTTAGTCTTTACATTTAGCAAAGGAAAAAACGGTCAATTATAACTAATTTCATAAGAAGATTTAAAAAGATCTTCATACATTAGACTCCAGAACTCTGGATAACTTACAGAGTGAAACTACAACCTTTGCATATGCAAAACAACTATTGGAGTAATGTGATAACTATGGAAACTAAAGTCTGTCCTAAATGTGGACACGAGACTTATGCTCGCTTTTTAATAACTCATAAAGGAAATGGAGAAAGAGAGGGCGAGTATAAGTGGGTATGTGATCATTGCGAAAACATCGTTGATCGTTTGAAAATAGTGATTTCATGAAAAGCAAGTAAAACCACATTTCTTTCTTTTCTCCATATATCGCACTCGGGCGGACGAGATATACTTCATTTTTTTGGTTATAGATGGTTGTTTTCATTAAAATGTTAGCAAACTAGTTTTTCTAATTAAAATTATGAATATGTGTTTAATTTTTGATAAAATTATCCAGGCAGTTGTTATACTTTCTTTTACTTCTTAAAGTGAACAAAGAAAAGATCTAGATGGTTAGTTTTGTTTTATGAAGAAGATATATACTACGAAACTATTACAAAAAAAGAGAAAAAAGAAGAAGAGAAAAGATATTAGTCTATAGACATTTTAGGCTGTTTTACATCATGCCGGGCATTCCGCCCATTCCCATACCTGGGGGCATTCCGCCCATTCCGCCTGGGGGCATTGGTGGTCCTCTCTCGGCTTTGCTGGCGATTACATCATCTATTCTCAATATCATGTGCGCTGCTTCGCCTGCTGACTTTATCGCTTGTTTTTTAACGCTCAACGGTTCTATAACGCCTTCTATCATCATGTCAGCGGGCTTTCCGGTGTAAACATTTATACCGAACCATTTTCCTTCTGGAGTTTCGTGCTTTGCTCTTAATGAAACTATTATGTCGATGGGATCCCAACCTGCGTTTTCTCCTAATGTTTTAGGAATTACTTCCAAAGCATCTGCAAATACTTCGATTGCGATCTGTTCTCTGCCACCGATGGTTCCTGCGTACTCTCGAAGTCCTTTAGCAACCTCTATTTCTGGCGCACCGCCACCTGCTACGATCTTCCTGTCTTGAACGGCATTTCTTACCACACAAAGCGCGTCATGCAAGGCCCTCTCAGCTTCGTCTACTACTTGACTAGAGCCTCCTCTGATTACTACTGTAACTGCTTTTGGATCTGCGCAGTCTCTTATGTAGACCATTTTGTCATCGCCGATAGTTGCTTCTTCAACAAGGCCTGCACTTCCTAAAACGTCAGCTGATAGTTCTTTCACATTGGACACAATTCTTCCGCCAGTAGCTCTAGCGAGTCTTTTCATATCGCTCTTTTTGACACGTCGTACTGCCAGAATGCCAGCTTTTGCTATGTAACCTACTACGTCGTCCTCTATCCCCTTTTGGCAGAGTAAAACGTTGGCGCCAGTATTTATTACCCTGTCAGCCAGAGTTTTGAGCATTCGATCTTCTTCGTCCATAAGGGCTTTGACTTGGAACGGATCAGATATGCGGATCTCTGCATCGAACTCGGTTTTTTCGATTTCAAGCGCAGCGTCAAGGATAGCTATTTTTGCATCCTTAACTCTTTTTGGCATAGCGGGATGGAGTATTTCTTTATCGATAACCATACCCCTTACAAGCTCTGTATCCGTTAAGCCCATGCCTTGTTTTTTGACTATACTTACATGATCTATGTCTGCGACAAGTTTTCCATTACGTTCTTCCTTAATAAGACCAATAGCTTTAGCTGCTATATCCGCAAAAAGTACTTTTGATCCAGCTACACTTTTACTGTTCATTGCTGTCATGGCGATTTTCATCAAAGTTTCTACATCTTCGGGATCTATGTCAACTGCCATTTTGTCTAAGATCTCGGTTGCTTTTTTAGCTGCTTTCTTGAGTCCAGCGACAATTGTAGTTGGATGAATTTTTTGTTCTAATAATTCTTCGCTTCCCTTAAGCAATTGTCCTGCTATAATAACAGCAGAAGTAGTTCCGTCTCCAACTTCGTCATCCTGAGCCTTAGCGACCTGAACTAACATTTTAGCGGCGGGATGTTTCACGTCCATTTCGTCAAGAATAGTTGCGCCATCGTTCGTGATTACAATGTCGCCTAGGCTGTCCACTAACATCTTATCCATTCCACGTGGACCAAGAGCAGATTTAACAGCTTCTGCGATAACTTTACCTGCTGCGATATTATTCATTTGAGCATTTCTTTTTGTAGTTCTTTCTGTGCCTTCCCTAAGAATCAGGATTGGCACTCCTCCAAGGTTTAATGCCATATTTCATTCCTCCTAATATTCCTCATCGCCCATGTCGGGCATTCCTCCTGGTGGTCCTCCTGGACCTGCGCCAAGATCTGATGCAGCTATGACATCATCAATACGTAGGATCATTTGAGCGGCTTCACTTGCACTCTTGATTGCCTGTTTCTTAACAGCCAACGGTTCAAAGATGTTTAATATGGACATATTGGTTGTACCGCCTTCCTCTGTATTCACACCGTAGTTTGTATTACCTTGATCATGATCTGCACGCAATTGCACAAGCGTATCGATTGGATCTAAACCCGCATTTTCTGCTAGGGAACGTGGAATTACCTCAACAGCATCAGCGAAATTGTTCACCGCTAGTTGTTCACGACCTCCAAGAGATCGCGCAAAATCACGTAATCCTCGCGCAATTTCTATCTCAGGTGCACCTCCACCTGGAACAACTTTAGCATCTTCAATCACGGTCCTTACAACGCAAAGTGCATCATGGATCGCGCGGTCTGCCTCATCAACGATGAGCTCTGTACCGCCTCTAATTAAGAGGCTTACTGCGCCTGGGTTCTTGCAACCTTCTACAAAAATCATGTTTTCATCAGAAATCTTGCGTTCTTCTACTATTGCGGCTTCACCTAGATCTTCAGGAATTAGTTCGTCAAGATTTGATACTATTCGGCCACCTGTTGCTTTAGCGAGTTTCTCGATGTCAGATTTTTTCACTCTTCTAACAGCGGCTATGCCCTCCTTAGCGAGAAAGTGCTGTGCAATATCGTCCATTCCCTTCTGTGCAAGTACGACGTTTGCGCCAGCTGCTTTAATCTTATCGACCATTTCTTTGATCATATCTTCCTCTTGGTCGAGGAAAGCCTGCATTTGTGTCGGATCTGTGATATTTATTTTCGAATCGAACTCAGTCTTCGTTATTTCGAGCGCGCTGCTGAGAAGAGCAATTTTAACATCTTTTATAATCTTAGGCATGCCTGGATGCACGAACTCTTTATCCATGACAATTCCGCTAATTAATTCTGTGTCTTCTAAGCTTTCACCTTTTTGCTTTTGGATAGCGATATTCTCGATATCCACTTTCCATTGTCCATCGACTTGAGTTGCTACTTGCTTGCACGCTTTTACGGCTAAGTCTGCCAAATAGTCACTGGAATATGCAACCATTTTTGAACCCATTGCGGTCATTGCTACCTTTTTGAGCATACC
This sequence comes from Candidatus Borrarchaeota archaeon, assembly GCA_016840645.1. The sequence continues at coordinate 4,887 of JAEORY010000122.1, forward strand.
CACGTCTTCTATGTTTACTGGTACTCCAAATCCATCAAGGATTTCAAGCGTTTTTTCTGTTGCCTTTCGATAACCTTCGACAAGGACTGTCGGATGAACATCCAATTCAAGAAGTGTCTCTGCGGCTTTTAATAACTCACCTGCGAGTACTACAACTGTCGTTGTGCCATCTCCGACTTCCGTATCTTGCGTCTTAGCTAATTCGACAATCATTTTCGCTGTTGGGTGCTGTACATCGATTTCTTTTAAGATTGTTGCGCCATCATTCGTTATAACTACGTCACCGAATGAATCCACTAACATCTTATCCATTCCTTTAGGGCCGAGCGACGTACGAACAGCTTCGGCGATAACCTTTGCCGCGGCGATATTATTGCGCTGCGCATCGCGTCCTTCTGTTCTTTGCGCTCCTTCCTTCAGAAGAAATATAGGTTGTCCACCTAAATTTATTGCCATGCTTTCACCTCATTTCTCCTTTGATTTTTTAAACTTATTGTAAACGAAAATAAGTTTATGTAGAGATCTACATGAAGTACATGTAGATAGATTTGGGAAAACATAGAAGTTGAAGTAAATAAAAAGCTTACGCCATCGTCACATCCTATAAAATTTAGAACTCTATGGAAATAAAGGTAACTTTTTTTCGTTTAAATGAATCATTTTTTCGTTTAAAGCCATCCTAGTAGGTTAAAGACTGTAAAATTTAAATAGAGTTACGTATACACCATTATATGGAGTAAAGTGTTCTATAATCACAAAATACGGTGGTTACAACTGTTCAAGACCTATTCTCTTAAGCATAACCTCGACCTGTATGAATTTCTCCGCGACTACAGGCATGTACTCAATGACATGCTTTCTGATATATGGGGGCAGATTATATGGACAACAAAGAAAATTAGGGGCAAAAATCAGCATCGTATACTACCCACCATTCCTGATTATTCCTTTAAAAAGGCGATGCGAGATGTCTACATTCAAAAATGGAACTATACCCGCCATTGGATCGATTCTGCTATCAAAACTGCCTTCTCTATCATTAAAAGTTGGAAAAAGAACTATGTACGCGGAAGGCGTACCCGTACCCAGCCGGTGGTGAAACGGTTTTTTGCCCGTGTGAAACAAACCCAATTGAAACTTGAAGGAGAGCAGCTGCGCATCTCCGTAAAACCGAGAGAGTTTGTTTCTATCGACCTTTCCAGGCGCTATTTTTCACTTTACGGTGTGCTGGGTGAGCCCGTCCTCACCACAACGCATATCCACCTCCCCATGTATCATCACCGTCCGAATCCAAAGAAGGAAATTAAGATCGGCTGGGACGCCAATAAATATTCTTTGGACGGCTTTTCCCCACAGTTGGGCTGGATTAGGATCGATTTGAAGCCGCTACATACCATTCACGCGACGTATGACAATAAGCGGCGAACAATAAATAAGCTTGCTTCCAAGAAAAAGCGGCTGGGAAAGGAATTGCGTAACAAATACCTTCATCGGGAAAGAAACCGTGTAGATCAATTATTGCACCAGTTAACCAACGAAATGGTGAGTATAGCCAGTAAGCACGGTTTTGAGGATTTGGACAAGTTAAAGATGGTTAAAAAGCGGAGGCGGCGCTGGAATCGGGAGTTGTCACACACCGACTGGCGAAAAATAATGTGTCAGGTGGAGTATAAAAGTTGTTCCCATTATGTCTTGCCGTATTACACCTCTAAGAAATGTTCCAGATGTGGGTGGTTGCGTAAAGACCTGAAAGGAACGCTGTTCGAGTGTGAACAATGCGGCTTGAGGATAGACCGACAGTTGAACGCTGCCATCAACGTCTAACTAAGAATGGATGGTCTTCCCCACGACGAGTTGTGGTTTGAACAACAGGTCACACCCGTAGTGGGAGGGTTCACCCAGACTGGGGCGGAGTGGAAGGAGATCGATGAACTCGCGAGGTCTCCACATGATACGATGAAGCCCAAGTTCTCTGTAACTCCAGCCTTTTTGCACGTCAAGGTATGTAGTTCTACTTAGAACAGAACCCATGATTGAAAAAGACCTTGAAAGAAATTAATGCAAATATCAATGTTCTCGACCTCTTGTTCTTCTAATCAAAAAAAATACTTTTTTCAATTAGGACTTGCGCTTGCCACAAGAGGACATACCAAAACAGATGCTAAAACCATTATTAAAGAAGCAACTGATTTGTTCTTATACGCCAAAAATCCTGCGTGGATTCACCTTCTTCGGTCCTCTTATTGGACAAGGTAGAGATTCTAATAAACGATTAGAAACACTAATTTCAGAACTGAAGAAATTAGCCATTAGTACAACAGGAAAAAACGAGTAACTATTGTGATTTTGTGTCAGTTAATTGTTCATTAACTGTTTTAATTTGCCTAATTATTTGCTGTCTGAGAAATATAAGATATTGCCTTCTGTTCTCCAGTTCATTAACCTCAAAGTTAATTTCTTTAAGGATTTTTTTCAAATTAGAGAAAGTTTCAGGTGACTTTTTCGGTAAACTAACAAGATTTTTTGTCTCCTCTGTGATCTTAGGGTATTGTTCATCTTTTTCATCATAGTTTAAGATTTTCGCATCAAATGAATCTGGTGTGAGATCAAGCATGATGGAAAATGACTTGCTAATCTTAAAATATTTCCTCGGAGGACCGCCAACCGTGCTTGCGCCTTCAAAACTCTTTATGATTTTAAGTTCTTTTAGTAAATCCAAATGCTTTCTTATAGCTTGGTGCCTAATTTTTATGTCTTCGGATAATTGAAAGACATAACCTGCCTCTTCTGAAAGAGCTGCGAGCAGTTTTCGCCGTGTCTTATTGCCTAGGATATCCAAAATCTTTTCAATGTCTAGTTCTTGGGTTTTCATAGGTGAGTTTTCACGCCCTTTTCAGATTATTATTCATCAAACTCTTCAGCTATTTCTTTCAATAGGTTTTTTTGTCCTCGTGACAAATTTTCTGGAATTTGAACAATGACTCTTACGAATTCGTCTCCATGTCCATAAGCATTCAAACGGGGCATACCTTTACCTTTTAAACGAAATAATGTATGAGTTTGAGTGCCAGGTGGGATTTTTATCTCTGCGGCACCGTCAAGTGTGGGAACTTTAACCTTTGCTCCGAGTGTGGCTTGGAAAAAACTTATTGGTTGTTCAAGATAGAGAGTAGAGCCATCGCGCTGGAATATTTCGTGTGGCAGAACTTTAATAACGACATATAGGTCTCCTGAAGATCCACCTGAAGTGCTAACTCCTCCTTCTCCGCTTAATCGCAAAACAGAGCCGGTTTCTACACCTTTTGGTATCGTAACATTTATTTTTCGAGTTGGATGAACCACTCCAGATCCTCGACAGTTATGACAAGATTTCTCAATTATTTTTCCAGCACCATTACATCGATCGCATGGTACTATTTGGACGAACCGTGTATTCCCTTGTGTACGAGCAATTTGAATTTGACCGTTTCCTTTACATTTTGGACAGGTGGTTACAGATGTGCCAGGTTCGGCACCTGATCCTTCGCAAACTGGACATCTTTCTCTACGTGGTATATCAATCTGACGTTCAATGCCGCTAGCTGCTTCTTTTAAAGTAATTTCTAATTCAAATTGTAAATCGTCACCGCGTTGAACTCTGGGTCCTCGCGTTCTCGCTCGCCGATTACCAAGGAACACATCGAAAATACTGTCAAAGCCACCTCCAAAGCCACCTCCAAAGCCAAAATCTCTGAAAATGGAATCAAAGTCAACTCCGCTGAAAATATCCTCAGTAGTGTATCTACCATCAATGCCTGCATGTCCATACTGATCATACATACTTCTTTTTTCGTCATCAGAAATAACAGCATATGCTTCAGAGACCTCTTTAAATTTGTCTGTAGCATCTGGGCTTTTGTTACGATCCGGATGATATTGGACAGCTAGTTTTCGGTATGCCCTTTTGATATCTTCCTGTGAAGCATCTTTTGAGACACCTAGTACTTCGTAGTAGTCACGTTTTTGCACTGTAATTCACCAAAAAAATAAAGGACATAGGTTATTCATCATCCACGACTTCATAGTCCGCATCTACAACTTTTTCTCCGGGTGGTGGTGGAGATGTTCCTGTTGTTTCAGTCCCGCTACCAGGAGGTGGTTGTTGAGCAGCTTGTTCTTGAGCAACTTTTTGATATACAGCGGTTCCAATTTCTTGCAATATCTTTGCAAGTGCTTCCGTTTTTGCTTTTATTTGTGCTAGATCTTCACCTTTCAAGGCTTCATTTAGATCATTCACCGCATTTCTGATTCTATCCTTTTGTTCTTTCGCCAGTTTATCTTCGAGATCTGCTAAGGTCTTCTCTGAAGTGTATATCATGCTGTCTGCATTATTTCTAACTTCGACTTCTTCCTTCTTTTGTTTATCCTGTTCGGCAAATTGTTCCGCTTCTTTGACCATTCGTTCAATCTCAGATTGATCGAGCTTGGTTGAAGCTGTAATAGTGATTGACTGTTCTTTGCCCGTGCCAAGATCTTTCGCTGTAACATTTAATA
>JAEORY010000123.1 GCA_016840645.1 Candidatus Borrarchaeota archaeon
TAAATCAAATGCTATTCATTATCTTTTCTAAGCACTTGCGAATAGTGAATGCTGTGTTCTCAATGGGAAAACTGGATAATTTACGCAGAAAATTTAAAAAATACTCCGAGATAACCCAGGTTGATGAAATCGCACGCAGATATTTCGTTATGAATGCTTTTGATGGCTGTTTGACAATCTTAGGAATTCTTGTTGGAGCATACGTTGCGGGAGTTTTCGACGCACGTATTATTATCGGTGTTGGATTCGGTTCTAGTATAGCTATGGGCATGTCGGGACTATTTGGTGCGTATATGGCTGAAGCAGCAGAAAGAAAAAAGAAAGTTCAAGAGCTAGAGCAATCACTTCTAACAGATTTAGAGAATTCTGTAATAGCAAAGGCATCCCGTTTTTCGTCGTATTATGTGGCAATTATTGATGGAATAGCACCTTTTGTTGCAGCCCAGGTGTCTTTAATACCTGTATACCTCTCATTTTTTGCGATTTTTGCTATTCAACTAGCTATGGAAATATCAATGGTTCTGATACTCGGAATACTTTTTATGTTAGGAGTATTTCTAGGGAGGATTTCAAAGGACAATTTAATTGTCTCAGGATTGAAGATGGTCGTCGCAGGTCTTATAACATTCGCAATAATCCTTATTGTTGGAATATAATGGTTCGTGGACTATATCAAATAAAGGCGCGAAGTATTAATCGATGTCATACTGCAGATGGCATTTTTTTTAAAAAATAGATTTCAGATTGTTTTTGTGATCTTTATAGACATTGTTTACGTAGAGCTGCTTATGGAGTAGTAATCGGAAGATTCTCGCTCCATTAGACAAATGGATTTACAAACCTATACTTATGCCATTCCGCCAATGTCTATAAAGACCATTTCTATTTCATTCAAACTTCTATCTTTAGCAATTGAGCGTGACGAAATTGGCAGGTGCGCGACAACTGCGGTTTAATTCACTTCACGAATCTTATGATATTTTGATACGTCCATCTTAGGAATCCTTAAACAATTACTTGCATGAGGATTGGTTGATCTTGTATTTAAATATTTCTTTGTATAAATATTAGAAAAGGCTTATATATTAGTAAATTAATACAAGACGAACATTATACCAAAAAAACAATATGGGAGAACTAAAAAATGCCATTTACAGGCGCTGTTGGAGTACCCGCACCCGCTGTAGCCATTGGTATGGGAGGCTTAATTTTTCCATTGTGGGCAATCGGTGCTGCTATCTTTCTAGGCTATGAATTTACCCCAGCTGAGGGTAAAGCACTTGGTGCCACCTGTCTAGTTGGTTGTTATTCATTAAGTTTCCAGGGGTTTTGGCACATCATTGCTAATCCATTAGGTGGTGTCTTCAGCATTATCTTTGCCTTGATTCCATTCATGTACAGTGTGACATGGCTCGTCGGTTTCATGGTCAACACCTTTGGCTTCGATGGTAAGGTATTAGGGCAAGTCTGTCTGCAAGAGATGATACCACAAATTATATGCTCGGTTGCCGCTTGGGGATATGGTGGAACACAACCCATGTTACAAATTGACTTGTGGTTCTATATCCTTGTGCTCTTTGGATTCTTCTTGTTCACACATGGATACGGCGGAAAAGGCGGTGCGTACTACTGTGGTCTGTTCTGCTTCCTTTCCTGGATAGCTACCGTCCACTTGATGTTCTGGTGGAGCGGAATCTATGACCCGGGGCCTTTCTGGTAGGAATATCACCACTTCTATCCAGTAGAGGTCCTTCCCTCTTTTTCTTTTTTTCTTTTCTTCTATAACATCTTTTTTCTTGAGAAATAAATGTATGAATCTCGTCTTCTAATATCAAATACTTTAAAGGCCTATTTCTTCTCTTCCTATTATATAGGGATGAATATCGTAAGTTATATTCTATTTATCCAGAATAGTAGCCAATTCCTTTGGCATAATGATCGTTATTCTATTCTTATGAATGTCATTTTTGGACTTCAATCTTTAACTAGCTAAAATATTCCAAAGAAAACTCATTTTCAAGGTAGGACCTGTTTGTTGCGCGCCTGTAAGACAAATTTTCAAAAAGAGATGGATGCTTATATAACCACCACTTTTTTCTCAATATGGGGAATTCTTTTTGTCGTTATTGTATACTGTAGTGAACTACCCCACCTGTCGGAAGGGGACTTCCCGCCGATTAAGTTAAAGGTCTTCTAAAAAGAGATCAAAAACTTATTTTCAGATAGAACTTCTGTTTTTCATTTTTATTCATTTATAACGTCCGATTTCTTGAGTATAGCGATAGGCCTCAATGATTGATTCGATGTTCATCCCCTTAAACAAACTATTTGATGAAGAAAACAAATAACCTCCTCCTGGTGCCCCCTGTTCAATACATCGCTCCACGTCTTTTTTTACCAAGTGGAGATTAGATTGAGTAAGCACATTTGTTACATCTAGGTTTCCTGCCAAAACTAGTTTTTCACCATATTGTTCCTTAACCCTACCCATATCCACACCGACATCAGGTTCAAGTGCATGAACTCCCGCGAATCCTGCTTCGATAATGAAAGGAAGTAATGGTTCAATATGTCCATCCGAGTGCCAGATCACTGGAACTTCGGACGCTGCAACAATTTCTTTATATCTTGGGAGTACCATATCGCGAAACGTTTCGAGAGAAATCATGGGACCTTTACAGACAATTAAGCAAGAAAGCACCACAGCTTTAGCGTGGTGATGAATTGCGTGGTGTTTATATAGTTTTTTGGTAATAACCTCTATGAGTACCTACGGGGCGTAGGGAATTTAAGCCTGTGGAGATAAGACCTCCGTAACCCGTCAAGGGGATCGAGTCTGTCGTAGAAGCAGGAAGCCTCGATGCTTTAGCACGAGGTAGCTCACTATCTGCTACGTCATCACCTATCATAATGAAATCAACTTCAGCAGCGTTAGCTTGCTCAATCATTGCAATCGTCCAGTCGGTGCTTCTTTGAATTAAAGCATCTACCAATTCACGATTTCTATGAACTGCCACGAAAAAATCTTCCATTCCCATGCTCATATAGGATAAGACTAAGCATACGTCATGGAAAGCGTAGTAAATTCCATGTGTCTCGCCGTACTTTTTTCTTGCTGTTCTCATCATTTCAATGGGAAACCATTCTTCTGCATACTTTAACGGCGGACTGTATTTTTCTACATCAGCTAAACTTCTTACGACACCTCCCAAATACCAATGATTTTTGAAAATCCGCCCCCATTCATCAGTCCCAGTTCTCCAAGCTTTGGTGCTTTTAGGATGTCCAACTGCTATTGGCATACAATCAAGACCGAGTCTTTCCCGAGTTTCATATGGATCACCCTTACCATTACAAATTGCATCCATTATTACCCCTTCAATCCAAGCTTCAAAGAGGGGAACTCGGTCAGGTTCTTTAAACTGAAATGTTGTTAAAACTCGTTCTCTTGAATTCATAATTATCCAACCGATACGAGATAATTGTCTAAAGAATGATATTAATTTGCTCTTTTAATGTTACTGAGGTTTCAGTAACTTCACACCGGTAAGCAAAAATTTCTACACCCTCTGAAACAGCAAGTCGTAATGTATCTGCAAAATCGGGATCAATCTCGTCATTTGGAGAAAAAAAAGATGCGTCCGCTCTTTGAATAACAAAAATGACACAAGCGCGATAGCCTTCTTTCTTTGCTTTTATCAATTCTCGTACATGTTTTCTACCACGCAAAGTAGGCGCATCCGGGAAAAAGGCATGCGCACTTTTGACCAATGTACAGGATTTTACCTCTAATAAGCATTGCCTTTCTTTTGATTGTAATAAAAAATCAAATCGACTAGAACCATATGTGAATTCTCTTCTCACTATTTTATATTCAGAGAATTCCTTTAACTTGGAATTTTTTAATGCTTCTGCTATCAAATCATTTGGGAGTCTTGAGTCGACAGAAACTAAGCCAGTTGGAGTATAAACTCCCAACATATCCCAGTTAGTCTTTCTTTTTTCATTCAAGGTAATTTTTCGCAGAAGAACTTCAGTTTTTGGTATTAATAGCTCTTTCATGCGCCCAGGGTCAGCAACATGTGCAAGGTGCTTTTCGTTGTTATTTACTTCGACCTCTGCTACAAAACGATTTAAACGTTTTAAAAAAACACCTTTGTGCAATTCACCAATTATTTTCATAGTCAAATCCATTTAAAAGATATGATAAAACAAAGATATTACTTCTTATTATGAAAGAACAATCTTTTACAGACAATTAAGCAAGAAAGCACCACAGCTTTAGCGTGGTGATGAATTGCGTGGTGTTTATATAGTTTTTTGGTCATAACCTCTATGAGTACCTACGGGGCGTAGGGAATTTAAGCCTGTGGAGATAAGACCTCCGTAACCCGTCAAGGGGATCGAGTCTGTCGTAGAAGCAGGAAGCCTCGATGCTTTAGCACGAGGTAGCTCACTAGGGTTCAATTCGCATTGTAATATGACTCATCGTTAAGATACGGACAGTTTTTTACATCACGTAAGTTGCAAGTATCATTGGCAAATTGTCCCCCAATCGATCCCTTAATAAAATTACAGTAATTTCCCCCCATTCTTTTCTTTTTTAAATACGGGCAAGTAATCTGATGAATTGCCTTCTCAAGAGCATTTGTAATTTCTTGCTCGATCCAAGGGATTTTTTCGATTGCGTCTGGATTGATCCTTTTTTGCTCAAGAATTGAGATAATTGGATTCAGAGCCGTTGAGATTTCTTGCAAAAGCAAATCTGTTCCGTCGCTTGTGATGAGATCATTTTCAGCATCTTCAACAATACCAATAAAGATTTCCCTACTGATTGGTTGAAATGCTGCTTGAACATCATGAAATGATATTTTATTGATTTTTCTTTTTTCTAATACCAAACGTCCCATTTGAAACATAGTGTCAAGGAGGCCCGAAAACATAACTTCATCTAAACTCTTCTTTGTTCCTGTTTTGTAATTGTATATACAACGCTCATTTTTAACCAAAAGTATGTTATGTATCATCGGACTTCAAACCTAAAATAACAAGAAGAATTTTTTATGGTCATAACTTATGTTGGACCTATAAAAGTTTTCGTACTCAGTGTTTTAAAGCGTTTAAACGGCGTAATTTTGCTTTCAATCCTTCCAATTTGTCAATCCATGAACGATCTTTACCTTATTTTGTTTTGTGCCCGTAATTCTTACTGTTTGAAAATTTCTGATGATGTTCACCAAAATGCTTAATTAGAACAAATACGTGTAAAAACAAGTGCAAAAGTCAAGGGTGTCCTTCCAGCTGAACAGCAAAAGATAGGCGGCAAATACGGGTGTTTATGCAGAGATGGAAGCAGAAAACTACATAAGAAGAGGTAAAGTTTACCATAGCAGAGGACAATATAAAAAAGCTATTGAAGACTATGAAAGGGCAGTGAAAGCCGATCCCAGGAATATTAGTTTTCAGGCATGGTTCGGTATGGGAAAAGCGTATCTTGCTTTAGAAAATTATGAGAAGGCTATCGAATCTTATCAAGAAGTTGTCAAATTCAAATCCAAACATACTGCTGCTTGGATCAATATGGGAGTCGCATATTACAAATTAGGCAAATACAAGAACGCCATTGAATGCTACCAAAAGGCAGCAAGAAGTGATTCTAGACATATAGGCGCACTGTATAACATGGGATTAGCATATGAGAAATTGGGTGAATATAAAAAGGCAATAGAAACCTACCAAAAAGTGCTAAAAATCGATGCAGCAGATGTGAAAACATGGTATAGTATGGGATTGGCTTACAATGAGTTAGGGGAACATGATAATGCTATTGAATCCTATCAAAAGGCTGTGGAAATAAACCCTACTTACACTGATGCTTGGGTTCACATGGGTATAGCTTATGAGGATTTAGGCGAGCGCTTTAAAGCTATTGTGTGTTATCAAAGAGCAATAACTATCAATCCAGATAATCAAGAGGCTTTAGACTATATGGGAATAGCTTATGAGAACTTAAAAAAATTTAGAAAGGCTATAGAATGCTATCAGAGGTTAGGAAAGCATGAAAAAGTCATTGAATGCACAAAAAAGGTAGTAGAATTAAACCCTGAAGATATAGAAGCATGGTACAATTTAGGTGTGCATTATGAAATGATAGGAGAATATAGAGAAGCTATAGCAGCCTATCATAAAGTAGTAGATGTTAATGAAGACGATAAGGATACATGGTACCACCTGGGATGGATTTATGGAGAATTACGTGAATACAGCAACGCAATTCACGCGTATCAAAAAGTAGTGAACGTTAACCCTGCTGATGCTGAGGTATGGTTCAATCTGGGTGGAATTTACAGAGAGTTAGGCGAATTCGATAAGGCTATCGAATGTTATCAAAGAGTTTTAAACATAAAACTTGAAGATGAAAATGTGTATCTTAACATGGGATTGGTTTATGGAATTTTAGGAGAGTATAATAACGCTATTGAAGCATATCAGAAAGCTGCAGACATCAATCCGCATGAAAAAACGTATTTCAACATGGGCGTAATTTACGGAATATTACGTGACTACAATAATGCAATAAAATGCTATCGAAAAGCTATTGAACTAAATCCAGAATACGTAAAAGCATGGCACAATATGGGAAATGCCGTCAAGAAGTTGGGTGCTCATAATAGAGCGATTGATTTCTTCAACAAAGCCGTGGAACTCAACCCTGAGTTTCTAGATGCGTGGTTCAATATGGGTGTTACCTATGGAGAATTAGGAGAATATTCTAAAGAGACGGATTGTTATGAAACTGCTCTGAAGATTGATCCAAATCACAGTTCTGCTAAAAAGAATTTGGAAGAAGTACTCAGAAAATTCTCAACATAAGGAAAAAAGAAAGATTGCGTGTATAATCTAAAGCATAATTAACTATTTTTCTTTTCTTTCATCAAGGACACGTTTTGCTTTGCCTTCTTGCCGAGGTATTCCGTCTTCTTCGACAAGTTCGACGTTAACTCGAATCCGGATTGTTTCATATAACTCTTTAGTTAATTTTTTCTGAAGAGCTGTTCTTGCTTCAGGATCATTAAAATTATTTGCTTCAGCATAAACCGTGATTTCGTCCATCACGCCCTTTGTCCATAGTCTAATATAGTAATTATAACCAATTTCTGGAAATTGCATAACCGTTTCTTCGATTTGGCGTGGAAAGATATTTACTCCTCTGATGATAAAACCGTCATCAATTCTTCCATGAATGCGTGCAATTTTTTGGTGTGTTCTACCACATCCGCATATATCCCCGTCTAATATTGAGGTGAGATCACGCGTTCTAAAGCGAATAGCTGGAAATGCTTCTTTTGTGAGTGCTGTTAGAACCAGTTCGCCGTCTTCGTTTTCACCAAGTTGCTCATCTGTTTCTGGATCAATGATTTCAAATAGAAAATGATCTTCCCAGACGTGCATTCCAGTCTTTTCTGAACATTCACAAGATACGCCAGGACCAACAAGTTCTGTTAAACCATAGTTATCATATGCATCAATCTGGAGACCATCCTCAATTTTCTTTCGAGTGCCTTCAGACCAATTCTCTGCACCTAGCATTCCTACTCTAAGGGATAGTTCCCCAGCAATGCCTTCCTTCTTTGCCGTTTCCGCCATTTTCAAGCCAAAGCTTGGGATCGCATGAAAAGATGTCACTTTGAAATCTCTCATGAACTCAAGTTGTTTGAGCGTCATTCCACCACCAAAAGGAATAACCATGGCACCAACTCGCTGAGCACCTTGAAGATATCCCATCCCGCCAGTAAACAGCCCGTGGCTGACCGTATTTTGAAAAATGTCAGTAGCAGTCACGCCAATGCAAGTAAGATTTCGTGCGATTAGTTCAGTCCACGTATTCACATCGTGCCCCGTATAAAATGCCGTAGAAGGAGTGCCCGTTGTTCCAGACGTTGCATGAATGCGAACAACTTTTTCTATCGGAACCCCTAATAGTCCAAATGGAAATGTTTTTCGAAAGTCTTCTTTTGTCATAAATGGAAGGTCGCGAATGTCATCCAGTGTACGAATATCATCAGGAGTAATTCCGTGTTCCTTCATTTTCATGCGGTAATAAGGCACTTCATAGCCTCTTAAAACGATTTCTTTTAGCCTTTTAAATTGTAGTTCCTTTAATTCTCGTTTTGGTAGATTTTCTTCTTTGTGTCGAATCAAAGTATGTTGTCCTCCGTTAATTATGGTGTTTACTGCATTTGGTGCATATTAATTTCTAATATCATTATTGACCAATGCATCTTGAACGTTTCAGTTAATGAACTTTTATGGAAAATAACAAATTTAAAAAATCAGTCAACATGGTGTAGCCATTTTCCATATTGTACGAGTCCCCACATTGCAAAAGCTGCACGTTCAGGAATTGAATAAACGGGTATATCGAACTTCTCAAGCTTGCGCGAGAAAACAGCTGCAAGTTCTCCCCCAACACACGCTACAACAATAGGTTTTTTGAATCTTTGTGCGTTCTGTACAACTTCCACTGCTTCAATTTCTAGAGAAGGAGTTTGAAATAGGAGAATTACTAAAGCTGCATCAACTTCATTAGACTTAAGTCCCAGCTCCAAGGCAATACGATATCTCTCTGCATCTGTATCACCTGTTAAGTCTATCGGGTTACGGACAACGCAATATGGAGGGTAATGTTGCTTTAATTCATTCTGTAGACCTTCTGAAATAACAGGAACACTTAATCCGAGTTGTTCTAGTTTATCTACAGACATAACACCAGCACCTCCTCCATTTGTTACAACCAAGATTCTTTCGCCACCATCCTTGGTGGGTGGCTGAAAAGCTAAAGCATTTGCTAAGTCAAGCATTTGTTCCGAATTTTCAACACGGATTATTCCCAACTGCTTGAATACTGCATCGATCACTTCATCTGAACCAGCGAGAGCACCAGTATGTGAAACAGCAGCAGAAGCACCCCCCTTGGTCCTTCCAGCTTTCATGAGGATAATTGGTTTTTGTTTGGTTATCCTCTTTGTTACTCGAATGAATTTACTGCCATTCTTAATACTTTCTAAATACGCGGTAATGACCTTAGTAAACGGATCATCTCCTAGATATTCAAGAAGGTCACTTTCGTCTACATCAGCTTTATTACCAATACTTATTGCCTTACTAAGCCCTAAACCTTCCGCAGCAGTCCAATCCAAAAGGGAACTCATAAACGCACCACTTTGACTTACTATAGCGATCGGACCTGAATTTGGTCTTGCCATTCTAACAATTGGCAAAAAAATCGTGTCAACATAAGTATTAGCATCAAACACTCCTATGCAATTTGGACCAAGTAGCCTCATATGAAACTTTTTGGCGATTTGTA
>JAEORY010000124.1 GCA_016840645.1 Candidatus Borrarchaeota archaeon
ATCTGAAAAGATGGACAGCAGTTGTTTAGATTACGACACCTTGAGGTGTTCCACTAGCCTCATGCTCTGTCATCCGTTGGTTGAACGTTCTGAGAGGGTAGGAACGGTACTACAGACGGGTAAACCTTGACAACACTCTCGAAGTGGAATGACTCCCTGGTGTTGGGAGGACGGTACTCGCAAGTTCCCGTCATTAAAACACCTCTAAACCTCTATTAAAAAAAGAACCGCAGTTCATCTCCCCGTTGAAGCAGGGGAGTTTCCTTGCGGTGGAGTTGTGAATTCAAAATGGAAAGCGAAATAACGAAATATCTCTCAGATACGATTGGTGAGCGACTTGCAGGTTCTGAAGCTGATCGAAAGGCGGCGCAATATCTTGCAGGAAAAATGAAAGAACTTGGATTAGAAGTTGAATATCAAAAGTTTAAGATTCATGGCTGGGAAGTAACCCAGAAAGCAAAATTAGAGTTATTACAACCAGAGCAGAAGGAAATACCCTCAGGGAGCCTTATGTTTAGTGAGAGTACTCCCGAAGGAGGTATTACGGGAAAAGTTGAGTATTACGGTACTCAGTACATTATACCAAAACTGTTTGAATGGCCAAAATACGCTGTAGTTGATGACGATGGCAATCACCTTGGTTATATTTTAGCTCATCTAGATGGACCAGTGATGAATTTCACATTAGTTGATATGGGCAAAACGTATGGGTGTGCACCTTACATAATGGTTGGACATGACATCCATGAATATTTCCAAGAAAAATTAGCAGCAGGTGAAGAAATACGCGTGCGCATGAGTACCGCTGGAAAACATGCTCCATTCCTTGAAACACAGAATGTAATTGGTACATTAAAAGGCTCTGCTTTACCTGATGAAGAAATAATTGTATGCGCACATTATGATTGTGGTTTTGAATCACATGGAGCAGATGATAATGCAAGTGGCGTAGATGTATTGCTAAGGGTTGCCAAAGCGTTAGTTGAGAAGGGCGGAACAAAGAAAACCGTGAAATTTATCGCATTCGGGGCAGAAGAATATCTTCTTTTTGGATCTTACTATTACGCTCAAACACTAAAAGAACAAGGACAACTTGCCAGAGTAAAAAATGTTATCAACCTTGATATGGTTGGGTCAGGAGAATACTTATGGGTCTGGGTGGCTCCAGAAAGTTTCAGACATCAAGTTGCCAATGCTCTGGATGAAACTATCAAAGGCGAGTTTGATATCCAATGGTTTCCAGAACTGCTTCCAGCGAGCGACCACTGGCCTTTCTATGCAGAAGGTATTCCCTCTGTAATGCTCATTTTCTGGCCCTATGAACATCTTCATCGAGAGAGTGATAGTGTCGACAAAGTTGAAGTAGATAAACTTGAGAAAACAGCAAAGGCTGCAACAGCTATAGCCGAACGCATCGCCGGGCTTAATTAAGCCATTTTTTCCATTTTTTGACTCTTAGTTTTTCTTTCAAAGTGTTTGAATTTTTACTACTTTCATACTATTGTTTTAGACTGAAATCTTTGCCTTTCTCAAATAATTGAGCGAATATCTCATTCGTCATTCACTGGTTGGGCTCAATGAAAAAGACTATGTGTCAAAAACAGTTGAAGAATGAAAAAAAAGAATAGGTGTATGAGATAGATGCGTCAAATCGGTTCATTCATTCTGGTGGTATCTCTTTGAATGTTAATGATAGCGGAATTCTGTTTCTGTGATAGATCCACGAAACTGCGTAGATACCCAATGCTATGACCCAGAATACGAATGAAAATGCAACGTTTTGCCAAGTTATAGGTCCGCTGAGCACTGGAGTCAAGCCTTGATAGGCCATCCATATCGATACTATGAATGATGCCACTGCAGCCCATTGAAGTACAAAAAGTGGTCCGATTTTGCGTTTAACGATGTCTGGTGCTAATTCAAAGGATTCCTTCATCTTTATGGGATACAGAAGGCCAGCAATAGATGCAATAGCGTTTCCTAAGAACCAACCTGTAACGATGTACACAAAGAAATTCAGAATTGACGTAAAGAGCCATAGTACCATAAAGAGAAATGCCACAATTCCACAAATGATCAACGCTACCCATGGCGTCGCAAACCGGGAGTCGACAGCACTAATCTTAGTGGGTAAAAGTCTGTCGAAGCTCCAGCTGAACAATAGTCGAGTGCAGCAGTAAACGTACGTCAAGCAAGCTGCCCAAGTCATCGCTACAAATCCAAGAATAATGATGAAATAGACGGCTATATTGTTTGTGGCAAACATGGCAAGTACAGTAAACCAAGGTCCTGTAATTCCTGCGGGCATAGTATAATATGGATCACCGAAAACGTAAATGAGACTGACCGAATTGATAAACACGCCACCTATTCCCATGTATGCCGCTTGATAGATCATAAACGTAATCAGACCAAAGATAATAACGGCACCAATAATGGCAATAAATTGTGATCTTCGAACATCTTTGATTTCACCTGCAATATACACTGACTGTGAAAATCCAAGGAAGTTGATGATCGTGAATGTGACCCCGAGCACTGTGGCTATAACCGGAAAGCTAAGCACTACTGGATCTATCGCTGCTGCGGCATCAATAGTACCTTGATAGGTCATGTCACCAGGAATGGTAGATGCATCAAAGTTAGCTGCATATTGCCCCGCTGGCAAACTTCCAAGTGTGATTATGAAAGTAATAATACCCGCCAGAACAATGATAAATGCAACTGTCAGAGCCCTCGCTGTCCATTTTGATCCAAGAGCAGTAATTGCTGAAACGACTACAATGTTGATTGTTCCGAGTGCCAAAAGCAGATATGGATTCAGAAGTGCTGCAGCTCCCTCAGGGTTTCCCATTTTCACTAAAAGTGGTGCAATCGCATATTCCACCGGCCAAGGGCTTGCATAAGACCCAAGTACGCTAATGAGGACAATGAACAGGAAGAAATTAACCATGAAGCCCAGTGCTGGATGAACTGTTCTTGAAATCCATATATAGTCACCACCAGAACGTGGTGCTGCCGCCGAAAAGAGTGCGTAGAAAATAGCTATGCACATGCAGATGGGGATTGCTATCAAAGCAGTAGTTGGCAGATACGCCCCTGGGTACGTTACAGATGCCCAGATACCAAGAATATAAATAGCTGAAGGTGCCATGACGAGCAGATTAAAGATCAATGTTTCCCATGCGCTTATGTTTCTAACTAAACCAGAACTTTTTCGAGCAAAAACTTCGCCCATGTGTTTGTTCCCCTATATTTTTTTAGAAATTTTATAATTGTGTATTAATTTGGAAATGCTTTGTGTGAGAAGCTAGGTTCTATTTTAATCTATTGGTTAAACGCGGGTTTCCACTTACGATTTGTAAGAACAAATACACAAAGATATTGTAATACTTGATGCATTAGATAGACATGTTCAATTAGAGACCTTAGAAGTCAATTTTGTTTTTTCTAATCGTTGTTGTAATTATTGGAATCATAGCCGTATTACTTTGGAAGGATAAAAAGTTAGTAAAACTTGCACTTCGAAACCTGGGACGCAGGAGAGTTCGTAATATTCTGACTTGAGGTATACGGGATAATCAGTTCCCGCTCTATTTCATTCCTCTCTTTTTAGGGGTTAGAAAAGAAGAATTATCTTTTAAAAGGGAAAAAAGAAAGAATAATTTGATGTTATGGGAGGTTTCAGATATTAAGTTGCCAATGCTCTGGATGTAACTACCAAAGATGAGTGTGATATCCAATGGGATTCAGAACTTTTTCCAGCGAGTGATCACTGGCCCTTCTATGAAAAGGTATCCCGTCTATATTGCTCATTTTCTGCCCTTATGAATACCTGCATCAAGAACATGATAGTTACGATAAAATTGACGTTGATAAAATCGAGAAGGCAGCAAAAGCGACAATATCCATAGCTCAACGCCTAGCTGGTGTTAGCTAAGTCGTTTTTTCCCTTTTTTCTATTTATAACAAAACTAATTTTTTATAGTAGTCTTATATGAAAAGAAGATATCAATTTGATATTATTGAGAAGGTGAATTCAAAATGGTAAGTGAAGTAACAAAATATCTTTCAGAGACAATTGGCAATCGACGGTCAGGGACTGAAGCCGATAAGAAAGCGGCCGAATATCTTGCAAGAAAAATGAAGGAGATTGGATTAGAAGTTGAAGTTCAAAAATTCAAGTTTGTTGGCTGGGACATAATCCGGGAACCAAAATTAGAGTTGTTATCACCAGAACAGAAGGAAATTCCCGCAGGCGTTTTTATGTTTAGTGACAGTACCCCCGAAGGTGGTGTTACAGGAAAAATTGAGTATATTGGAACCATGTATCTTATCCCAAAACTCTTCGAATGGCCCAAGTATGCGGTAGTCGATGACGATGGCAACCACCTTGGCTATATTGTGGCTCATGTAGATGGACCGGTTATCAATTTCTGTCTATTAGATCTTGGTAAATCATATGGATGTGCCCCCTATGTTATGGTTGGGCAAGAGATCCATGAATCTTTTCAGAAGAAGTTAGCTGCTGGCGAAGAAATACGTGTACGAATGGATATTGCTGGAAAACTTGTACCAGATCTTGAAACACAGAATGTTATTGGTACGCTCAAAGGATCTGCTTTACCTGATGAGGAACTACTCATATGTGCGCATTATGATTCTGCTTTTGGTTCACGCGGAGCCTGTGACAATGCAAGCGGTGTAGACAGTATGTTAAGAGTCGCAAAGGATTTGGTCGAGAAGGGCGGAACAAAAAAGACGGTAAAATTTGCGGCATTTGCAGCTGAAGAATATCTCTTCTACGGATCTTACTACTATGCTAAGTCACTAAAAGAAAGAGGACAAATCGGTAGAATAAAGAATGTTATTAACTTAGACATGACGGGCGCAGGAGACTATTTATGGGTCTGGGTGGCCCCAGAAAGTTTTAGACAACAAGTTGCTGAGGCTTTGGATCAATCCATTAAAGGTGAGTTTGATATCCAATGGTTCCCAGAACTCCTTCCGGCTAGTGATCACTGGCCATTCTTTGAAGAAGGTATTCCCTCCGTATCGCTCATTTTCTGGCCTTACGAAGATTATCATCAAGAGAGCGACAGTTATGATAAAGTTGATGTTGATAAAATTGAAAAGACGGCTAAAGCAGCAACAGCGATTGCAGAACGCCTTGCTGGAATAAATTAGTTACTTGAAGAAAAGCAAGAAAGCACCACAACTTCAGCGTGGTGTGTATATAGTGTGTTGGTAATAAAGTCTATGAGTACCTACGGGGCGTAGGGATGTTAAGCCTGTGGAGATAAGACCTTCGTAACCCGAAAGGGGATCGAGTCTGTCGGAGAAGCAGGAAGCCTCAAGGCTTTCGCACGAGGTAGCTCACTTGATCTGAAGAGTAAACTTCCCTTTTTCTTTTTTTTTATTTAGTAAGAAATTCTAAACTTGTTTTTTCTAGATTATTTTGCTTTTCCTGATTGTTTTATTTGTGTTACATAAAAACACTAAGGTATTTATGTAGAAACTATACTAATATTTATTTCATATACAAAAAATTGGAGGGGATTTGTTAATGCCAAGATTTGTTCAAATATATCGTTGGGAGCCTGAAAAAACACCAGAGGTATTAAAACGCTGGGCTACGTTTATAAAGGGTGAGCGTCCAGAAGTTTTGGAAGCATTCAAAAGGCTAAACTATACTGCATGGGAGTTTGGAAGCGCCTATGGTCAAACGACATCAGTTACAGTTGTTGAAGGGGACTTAGCAGATATATCGACAGTAAACCGCGATTGGTGGGATCTAGGGACATTCGAAATATTACCCTGCGTAAATTTTGACACTCTCTTAAAATGGTACCCAGATAAAGTTATTCACACTCTAAATCCTTAAAAGAAGTTATAGTGTAAGCCTAAGGATTGTATCTACAGTTGGGATTGAAAACTAACCTTTCTTCAATTTTTTTCATTTTTTTTACTCTTTTCATTTTTATTAGTTCAATTCTTCGTTTACTCCTAGCGGTGTAATTTCGCAAAAATGTTTATTGCAGCTGTTTTAGAAATTGATGGGATACTTTCTAACTCTTCGATAGATGCAGCCTTTATCTTTTCAAGCGATCCAAAATAGAAAAGTAGGTCTTGTTTTCGTTTTTTTCCGACTCCAGGAATTTCATCGAGTGCAGAATGTGTAACTCTTTTTCTTTTGAGTTTTCTATGGTAATTTATGGCAAATCTATGCGCTTCATCTCTGGCATTCCTTAATAATAATAATAAGATATTGTCTTCTGGGAGACGTATGGGTTCATTCTTTTCACGGGTATAGATTTCTTCATTTTCTTTTGCTAACGCTATGATATCAACGTCTTTTAGATCTAAATCCTTTAATACTTCAACCGCAGCAAGTAAATGACCTTTTCCACCGTCAATTAGAATTAAGTTTGGCAGAGTTTTTCCTTCTTTGAGAACCCTTTTATATCGACGAAGCACTATTTCTTGCATCATAGCATAATCATCCTGCTGATATACACTCTTAATTTTAAAATGACGATATTCCGATGTTTTAGGTTTCCCATTAATGAATACAGCCATTGCGCCTGCTGACGCTTCCCCTCGAATATTTGAAACATCAAAAGCTTCTATTCTATAAGGTAATGTTTTAAGTTCTAATACCTTCTGTGTTTCTTCAAGTACGCGTTTGGACGTTTCTGATGCCTCTTCGACCTTTCCTTGAATTAATTGTATGTGTGCATTTTTGGTAGCCAATTTAACTAGATTTAATTCGTTTTCTTGTTCCGCCACGCGAATGCTTACTTGGTGTTCTTTATAATCTTGCAACCATTTCTGAATTACCTGAGTCTCGTTTTTGTCTATAACTTGTGGCAGGATTATTTCGTTAGGAGCCGACTTTCGCATGGCGTAGTATTGCTTGATAAAACCTGTTAACAGTTCATTGTCATCATCTTTAAAGAATCGCAACAAGAAATGTTCATTTCCCATAATTCTTCCTTCTCTAATAAAAAACACCTGTACACATGCACGTTTTCCTTTTTTCGCCAATCCGATTATATCTTGATCTACTGTGACTAGATCTATTGAGACAACGCGTTGTCTTATTTGAATCTTTTTCAATGCATTAATTTGATTCCGAATATGTGCAGCAGCTTCAAATTCTAACTTATCAGAATGATCCTTCATCTTTATTTCCAATTGAGTAAGAATTTCTCCGAAACGTCCTTCCAAAAAAAGTACAGCCTGATGAATCAGTTCTCGATATTCTTCCTTTGTTACAGACCCATTACACGGGGCAGAACACAGCTTTATACTATAATCTAGACAAGGCTTGTAAACCTTCTTTCCCAACTCTAGCGAACAGTTTGCAATCTGGAACAGTTTACGCATAGTTCTAAAGATTTTGTTCAAATCCCATAAACTAGTGAATGGACCAAAATACTGTGCTCCATCACCTTCATCAACGTCCTTGGCTCGAACAAACAAGATTCTAGGCCATTCTTCATTGACCGTGATTTTAATATAGAGATAACTCTTGTCGTCAACAAAACGAATATTATAGCGCGGTCGATAAATTTTAATGAAATTATTTTCCAAAATAAGTGCTTCTACTTCATTATTTGCCGCTACAAAGTCAAAATCCTCAATTTTATCAGCGAGCAGTCGAATCCTTGGCGATTGAATACTTTTACTATGGACATAAAATGCCAGTCTTTTTCTTAGTGAATTAGCTTTCCCAACATAAAGAACTTTGCCTTTTTTTCCCTTTAGTAAATAAGTTCCAGGAACATCTGGTACCGTCTGAAGTTTATCTTTTAGCAACAGGCTTTCAGCCTCGATAATGACTCTTCAATATTCAATTAATTTTTAACACGGCGGCTCCATTAAATCGACTATATTTCATATCTTCTAAGGCTTGATTAGCATTTTCCAATGAATAAGGCACAGTTTCTGTTTTTATTTCGATTTCCCGGACCAAATTAAGGAATTCAATTGCATCTTGACGTGTTGTATTTGCAACGCTCACGATCTTACGCTCGTGCCATAAAAGATCCCAGGAAATGGGTGGGATGTCCGAAAGATAGATGGCGTTTATGGCTAGTGTTCCGCCTTTGTCGAGAACTCTAAGTACATCTAATACTAAAGGCCCAGATGGGGCGAAACTTATTGCTCTGTCTATTTTTTTAGGAGGTTTGTTTTTAGAAGTTCCGACCCAAGCAGCACCAAGTTCCTTTGCATGTTGTTGATGTTCTTTTGAGCGAGTAAATACGTAAGTTTCACAATTCCAATGGTTAGCAATCTGAATTACTATATGAGCAGAGGCCCCAAATCCAAACAGCCCCAATATTTCGCCAGGTTTCACTTCTGAAATTTTAAGGGACCTATAGCCGATTACTCCTGCACACATTAGAGGAGCGGCTTTAATATCATCAAAGGAGTCTGGTAAAAGATAAACATAATCACTTGAAGCAGTTACATATTCTGCAAAACCACCATTCGCACTAAATCCTGTAAATTTTGCGTTAGGACATAAGTTTTCTTGTCCCCGAACACAATATTTACAGGTTTGGTCAGTTGAATAGAGCCACGCAACTCCTACTCTATCTCCTTTCTTGAAATTCTTTACGTTTTCCCCTAGTTCATCAACGACAGCCACAATTTCATGTCCAGGTACGATAGGTAATTTAGGCAGGTCCAATTCACCCTCAACGATATGTAAATCTGTGTGACATACACCACAGGTCTTTACTTTAAGTAATACTTCATCCTCAGATGGTTTTTTAACAGGAATTTCCATCAATTCTAAAGGAGAGTTTTCGATGTTATCGGGTTTCTTAAGAGCCATCGTTTTCATAATCTAACCAACTTGTTTTTCTCTTCAATTCTCTTCTTATTCATACCTTCATTGGAGTGTTCCATCAGTGTTTAGGATCAATTCACTTATATTGATTTTCAAGTAAATAGAATTCGTGTTGTCCCCTCCTCTTGCAGAGATCATAATTGTAAGAAGGGATGTGAGCGAAAAAAATGGCCACCGTAAACATACGAGAATGGTATACCAATTTAAAAATTAAATCTAACGGATAATACGTCTTTTATTTTGGTGATAAAAACTTCTGCATCATTTATAGCACTTCTTGCGTCCTCTTCTGATATAAAAGAGACTATTCCGTAATCCGCGCTTTCTCTAAATGAAAGCAATTTATTTAGAATTCTACCAAACTTTTCTTCTAAGAGGCCTTCTTTAATAACCCGGATTCCAAAAACAACTTGGAGACCCT
>JAEORY010000125.1 GCA_016840645.1 Candidatus Borrarchaeota archaeon
CACACATAACATCAGCAATTACTACCTTTAACGGTAGTGAAGTATTAGACGTAAGAGTTTCCAGAGATAAAAATGAATTGACAGTAAAAAGTAGGACATTGCTTATGATTAGATTAGGAGATGGTACATGAGTTTTAAATATACTTATACAAAAGAAGCGGTACTGGGTAGGTTAGAACAGGAAATTTTAGCATCTTCTGTTATTGTACATGCGTTAGACTACATAACAAGTTTAGGTAATACAGTAGACATTTATTTTAAAGCAGAATTGTCTTCCGAAGAAGAAACTGAATTAGATGCTATTGTTGCAGCACATGTTCCTACACCCCTTCCTGACGATCATACTCTTGTACTTTTAGATGAGAAAAGGTCTACAGATGATATCCCAGTTTTACAAATTATAAAGTCATATCATGATTCGTCTAAGTCATTTACAACTCCAGATTTTACGGATCGTAAATCTTGGTTCTTTGATAGAACAAGAGTTACTGACGAAGTTATGAGTACTTCAGATGATACTATATATAGTTCTACGAGAACTCCAACGGCAGGATGGAATCACGATTGGCTTAGGTGGGATTTAATTCCTAATCATATTCGACAAACAGAAACAGATATTGTTCCTGTAGTTAAAAAGAACGATGAAGTAGTAAGTTCTGGTTTTACAATAGATTATACGAATGGGACAGTAACTTTTGATTCTGCGAACCAACCTACAGATGTTATTAAAGTTTCATATTCATATGGTAATAGCTCTAGGATGGATTTAACTGCAAATGCAGGGAAAAAATTATTTGTTGATTATGTGGAGACACAGTTTTCTGTGGGATGTACGATACCCAGTACAGCGAAATTTGTCTTTCAGTCGATCTATAATGGACCTGCGATCCCAGCATATGGAATACCTGAAAATACGGATGTTATATTAAGATCTTATGAATATTACAACGCTAAGGACTTTTTAAACGAATCCACACAGGCATATGTAGTTGAGCCTTTTATGGAGTTGACCGCTAAAGTGAATATTTTACCTTGGAATTATTTGACAGGTCATACAATAAAACCAGCAGGTGATACAACAACAGATCTCTCTAAAAATGAGTTTAATAAACTTAGGATTCAATTAGTGGATATTAATGGTGGACCCGATCCTATTTTAAGTTCTGCTGAGATAGCTACTGGTACTGTTTACTGTAGAGTTCATGATGTTACTTGGTAAAGGAGTAATTTTTAGGAGAGAAAAATGTTGCCAGAAATTATTGCTACACCAATTTCTTGGCTACTGGAAACTAAAGCATATAAATATTTTGCAAGGAGTGTTTTATCAGGATTAACTTTTAGATGGTGGGGATATCCCAAACTTCAAGGAGCAGACTACTGGAAAATAAGGGAAGCGTTACTTAAGGAATATGAAAAGGGAGATGGACTTTTTATTTGGTGCTCCGCTGACGATAAAATGGCGAGTTGTGGATTAACTAAACTGTTTTCTAAATGTAAGTACTGTCATTCTGGTTTTATTTTTTTTGATCCGAATCATGCAGCACAGCCAGGGGAACTAAGTGTTAAACATATTAATACATATGGATATATGTATGAGCCTTTTGAAAATGTAATGAATCGGTTAGATAATGTGTATGTTGGTCGTTTGCCGATAACGAATCTAAAAGAAGCAAGACGACGATTGGCTTTACTTGATGTGCTATGTGATTATCCTCCAGGGGATAAATTTGATTATGATTATGCGTTGCAGCTAGAACAAGATCTAATTGATTTAGTATGTGATCCAGACGCTAAGATACCTTCGGATTTAAAGTGCAGAATATATTGTTCGGAGTTTGTATATTTGGTGGGACATGGTCTTGTAGACGATCCAGATTTTAAACCGACTTGGTTTGGGAAGAAATTAATATTCGAGCCTGATGATGTATATGAAGGGACGCAAAAGGTTATTGAATTATAAACTCAATACCGAGGTAACAATGAAAAAGACACTAAACCGCATCTCTTATTTTTTCTTAGGGCTCACTTTGGTATCTATTTTAAGCATTGGGATTGCGATTCTTGCTGACACAAAAGAAAAAGAGGATACAAAACCAACAGTTTACGGTGCAATAAATGCGGATTCAGATTCTAATTTAACCATGAGTTCTATTTTGTCTGCATTGGGGGGTTTTAGTGGTGGTGGGTTGTTGTTGATTTTTTTGATTCGGAGATTAGTTAGTAGCTATGACAAAAATTTTTCAGATTGGGCAATACGTTGTTCGCAATGTAATAAGACACATGATGAAAAAAATGATAAATTAATAACTATGGTTGAAGATGTACGTAAAATGACACAAGAAATGAATGTAGAAGTGATTAAATTACAAGCGAATACCGCAGATAAGAGTACGGTTACGAAAGCAATAACAAAGATCGCTGTGCTTGAAACGGATCTATCTCAAGTACGTACTGAAGTTAAGTCAATTATGGCACATTTACTTAAATAAGATTTGATCTTTAGAAAGGATTTCTTATGAAAAAGAACAGCTTTAGAGAAAGGCTACAAACAAGGTATCAAGTAAAAGGTGAAGAAGAAGAGAAAAAAGATCAAGCTGAAGAATCTCCAGAAGAAAATGAAGAATTAGAAATTGAAGACGATGAAGATGAAGAAAAACCTGGAGATACGGATCTTCAGCCTGGATCGGCACATCCAGATAATTGGCAGACAGATCTTCAGAGTGGTAAGTCTACTGAAGAGATCCGTCAAGATGCTATTGCTCTGTCTCATATTCTTCAAGAATGGCAAGCTCAAGCACTTCATGCTCAAGATTATTATAAAGAATTGTCAGCTAATTCTGATAAGTATTTACACATGTTTAATCCTATACTTATCAAAGGACTTTCTCGTGAGAAGCTTGAAGGTATTGCTGATATTTGTCAGAAATTCGCTCGACTCGCTACGATTGTGTGAGGTGTAGTACCATGGGAAAAGAAAAGAGCGTTAAAAAAGAATCGAAAAAGCCACCGTTAAAAACTAAAGAAGAGAAGCGAGCTGAAAAGAAGAAGAAGAAACAACAAGAGAAATTGGATCTAGGCTAAGATATAAGCCTTAAAACGATTAACAAGAGGTTAGCTGTTAACCTCATTTTATCCATTTTTATTCTTTTATTAGGAGTTTACTATGTTTAGTATGCAAGACAATTTAACTATGTTCGACGAATTATTCTCAGCAGGGAAAAAGATCTACGTTATTAACAACACCGAGCCTAAAGGGTTGTTATCAACAACGATCAATGATCCTATTTCAGGAAAGTCCATCAAATTGGAATTCCCTCGAACTTGGATTCCTTTTTGTTTAACATCGATGCTTCCCCGTAATGTTCTAGAGCACAACATCGAATTGAGAAGAACTCTTCAAAAGAATACTCTAAAGATTATTCCTGAAGAACAAGCAGTTGAGATGCTCAATTCGGAAAGAGGGCGTAAAGAATACAGTCGTTTAACTGAGTCTGAGTTTGCGGCAGGATCTCGAATGAACTCTGCACGAAAAACAGCTATGGTAGACGCTGTACGGTCTTCGAAACAAGCAATTAATTCTTTGGATAATCCTAATGTCAATCAAGAAGAATTGACTTTACATCCAAAGATGAGACCTTGGGAGCAAAGAATTGTTGTCGGTGAAATTGACGGAACAGCACTTGTTAATGAGTTGGAAATTCATAGTGGTGAGCTAACCGCTGCAGATCTTCAGTTTTTAGTTGCTGGGCAGTTTCCGCAGGAAGTAAAAGCGTATGCTCAAGAGAGAATTAATACGGGAACATATCGTTCCAAAGCAGCATCGACTGTTGGATCGATCCCAATGGACAAATACGAAAGTGATTGGGACGTTGAGGTAAAGTAAATGGCAGGAACTACACTAACCCCAGAACAAGCGAGACAGCTTAAATCCCAACGTCAAGCTGGGAAGAGTTTGGTTTCGAGGTTAGGTCACCGCCATCCGAAATCAGCAAGAGCTAATCGGTGGTCTATGGGACGTGTAGAATCTACTCAAGCTTCTTTAATTTGGTGGGTAAATCCTAGCGAATGTCAATGGAAGATGGGAACAAGAACAACCATCGAAAAGATAAGCGGTGGGGTTGTCCACCATGAGTGGCCGCAAACAGGTATGCGTGGCTCAAATTCGTCTTTCAGAGGATCTCGGCTGGATCAGCCGATCCTCTCTATTACTTTTCAATCGGGAATTATCACTGCCGGAGGGTATAGTGACATTGGCGAAAGTATGTCTTCGGAAATTCCCAAAGGGTTAGGAAACTTTTTTGATTTTCTTGATCTACTCGATCAACCGGATATGACAAGTACCGGAGCACCTAATTATATTAATATTTTATATTTTTCACCTGTATTTGGTGCGCGTGGATTATGGTTACAAGGCTTTTTTACTGAGGAAGGCGTTTCGTGGACAGATTCTGCTGAAAATCCCAATGTTATTTCCTCGTGGGGAGCTTCGTTTATGGTATTTAATTCGCAACCAAGTTTCGCTCAATTAGAAAGATACTTCGAGCTTATTGTAAATTAAAGATTTATTTTATATGACTAAAATAAAAAAGGTAATAACATGGCACAAACAGCAATAAGAAACCCCGAAGGAGTAGCTACTTCGTTTACAAACACACAACTAATCAATATCCGAGCAACTACTGAGAATCAACTAGTTCAGGTGTTTAGAAGTTTACATCCCGGTGCAATTTATGAAGAAGATGCATTAGCACTTGTTCAAACTAGATTGTCTTCTGGCCGTCAAATTAACACACTTAAAGCGCTGATGGTCAGCCCTACTTACTGGGTGACTTTAATTAGCGGTGCTAGTTTAGCGACAGTACGGCAGATTAATGTGTATTCAGTAGTGTCTGATTTCCTACTCAGAGGAGATCGTTTTAATCGAATGCTATCTCGATTATCTCCGAGACAAGATCGGCATGACAATGTCTACGAAATTACACTCGTAGGTGGTGTAGGCCAGGTGGATTTAAACTATCCATTTGTAGCATCTACTCTCGACGTTGTTGGAGCAGTAACTACAAATGAATTTCCCACTACAGGTCTTTTAGAATTTGCTGTAGGGGATGTTGGTAAATTAGTTGATGTCTCTTTCGTAACAGCTCCTGTTTATAACGTCATGCAAATTATAAGAACTCACGCTCAACCAGAAGAGGGAGCAACAGGGACAGTACATCCACCGTATGCCTATGTGATGCATCCGCTTCTTGCAGGTCCACTTGGTATCACTGTTCCTCCGGTTTAATAAGAGGTTTTTTATGGAACTACATACAGATGAAACTCAAAAAGTTCATACGAAACTTTTTGAAGATTATAAAACACGACTTGAAGAGCTGGAAAAGATGGAAGATGAAGAGAAGGAAGAGCCTTTTGAGCGCTCTTTACTTCACAATGCCATCTACCTCCACCGTCTTTGGTTTGAGCAATTGGAAGGTCGATCTGAAGATATGGATAGTAGTCCTTTACTGGACGAGATCCTTAGCCGCAGAGATTCTGATCTAGGTACATTTCAAGAGTGGATGAATGATTTTGCACATGCTGCTAAACCTAATGGTTGGGCTGTATGGGGGTGGGCTCAATCCCTTAAGACATTTGTTGGCTTTCCCTTGAGAGGTCATGATGATTCAGTGCCGTTAGGTGTCATACCACTCATTGTGATTGATTGTTGGGAACATGCTTGGCTTGCAGATTTTGAATTGGAATTCGACCAATACTTATCTGAATTCTGGGCAAGTATGAATTGGGATGTAATTGAACAACGACATCACGAATTAGCAGGGCTATTTGGATATGGAGTAAAATAATAATGTTCAGCGCCTTAATAAAACAGCAATATAATGTTGTCGCCAAAACTGTTACTCCAAAAATGGAACTTGAAGCACTTGCTGATAAGATGACAGATAAGCAATATGTCATCTTTACAAAAACTCAGGAATTGAAATGGGATAAGGATCTTGGGTATAAAGATATTTATTCGAGCGGTGAATCTCCAAAGGCTTTCTATGGGTATACTAAAGCTGATTTATATAACCATGAAACAGAAGAAGCGATTAAAAAAGCCAAATTTGCTCACGTCATCAATTTTAAACCAACGAAAAAGAATGTTCTGTCCCACGAGTCTATTTCAGAACAACAAGCAGCAAGATTGATCAGTAAATTAAATAGAATAATAACAGATAAAATAAAAAGTTGGGAATTTGAATCTTGGAAGCGTCACCCACAAAATCGTGATATGACTGTAAAGTCAGTGATAAATTATTTTTTGAGAGGCACGTCAGAAGAAAAAACCAAGTTATTAATAAAGTTAGGTTTTGCTGCAATTGAAGAAGGATACGATTCCACTAAAAATCTTATATTTTTAGATCCAAAAGCATTTAAAGTAGAAACAGTTTATCGTCTTGATCTTTCTAAAAAAGAGACAAAGAAAAAAGTTAGTATGGATCTAACACCAGAAGAAAAAGAAGTTCTGGAAAAATATGTGCCAGATTTGGGGGATCACACGAGTTTTCGAGTCACTATGTCAAACGATAAGATCGAAGAAAACATCTCTAAGATGAGTGACGATGACATAGCTTGGCATCTTCTTAATTCTAAAAATGCACTGGAATTAGGAGATGAACCCTATGTTAGAAATCGATTTGGTTTCAGAGAGATTTGTCTTCTTCAGTTGATGAATAAAAAGATTTCCAAACGAAGCAGAACAGAAATTGCAGAGTACATGCTTGATAAAGCAGGGGTATCGTTTGTTGGTGGACCACTTCTCAAACATTACATCTCCGGTCTAGCTAAGACAGGTATGATCAATGCTAACATTTTGGAAGATGCAGACGAAGATAAATTAACTGATGCGATCTATTATGGGCAGATTTCAGATCCTGATGAGCTAAGAAAAATTGATTATAGGAAATATGGATATCAGCTTGCTAGAAATCCTTACACCCCAGAGGATGTCCTAGAGAAGATTGTTGAATATGATAAGAAGACACATAAGGGGAAAGACGATCCTTTTAATGCGCCAGAAGTTAAATGGTCAGGGCAGAATCCAAGGATGGGTGGAGTCCCAGGGAAAAGCTTTACCGTCTCTTTTTCCGACACATTAAGCCATCATAATTATCCTATAAAAAAACTTATAGATATTTTTGATAAATATTTAAAAGAATACCGTGGTAATTTAGAGGCTGTTCGTGGGATGGTGGACACTCTTTGGATGCGAGAAGACTTACCTAAAGATGTTGCACATTTTTTGATTAAAGAAGAAAAATCATTACCAAAAGATAAAAAGCATGTGGTTCCTCCATATTGCTTTGATGAAAAAGAGTTTCTTGATTATTGGAAGACAAGTAAGAATTTTAAAAAGGGCAAAGATCCTTGGATACCATGGGATGCGATTATAAATCATCCACACGTCCCATCTTCTGTGTTAAAAGACTTTTTAAATAAGGAAGACAAGGAAGATGATTATTATAAACCAGATGCTTATAACGAGCTGCGGGAGCGTGGGGATATCTCTGATAAGGAAGTATTAGCAAAGGTTAAGAAGGAGCTTAAATTTGAAGGTCCGGATCTATTAAAACATTTTGGACTTCAAGCTTTTCTTGGGACTAAAGGAGAACAGAAATTAAAGTTCATACCTGTCCCTCCCAAAGAATTAGCTTCTTTAGAAAAGGAAATGCGAGCCGCTACAACACATGAAGATTTCACATTTGAAGTCGTAGCTGCGTATAATGTAGATCAGCAAATCCACAAAGACTACCCAAAAATGTCTAAAGATATTGGTAATGTAAAACACGGACTTTATCACGGAACGTCTATGGCTAATGCCGCTGGAATTTTAGCATCTGGGATTAATGTAAAGGGAGAAGGACGAACAGGTCAGATGTTTGGGAAGGGTTTCTACCTAGCTTCTTCAGCGTCGAAAGCTGCTCAATATGCGTCGGACAATTTCAGTAAGTCGGGATTTGGTATTGTTTTTAAAGTGGATGTTGCTTTAGGTAAAATGGCAGCATGGAAATATGGTAGACCAGAACATGATAGTTCCATGTATAATAAAAATGAAAAAGATCTAGAAGCAATGAGGAAGTATGCCAAAAAAGAGGGCTATTCTGATTATGAGGTTAGCCGTTGGCATCTTACCCATGATTCAGTTCATGCTAAGAAAGGACTTGCCTTACAGCACGATGAATATGTAGTAAAATCAGGACAACAAATAAACATAACCGAAATTATTGTCGTGCATAAGACACCGGAGGAGAAGTAGTAATGACTGACCTACACACAGATCTTTTTTCGATCAAACGGATTGTACGACATGCAAAGTCTGAGAAAGAAGCGAAGGATGCTTTCCATAACATGCATGGGTTTGTCACTCCAAAACATATTATCCACCGTGAGTTCAAACATGCTGTGGACAAGAAGTTTAATAAGAAACAAAAGTCCCAAGCATCTTATCGAGAGCAGATAGAATCCCAATACCAAGTTGTTGAAGCTGTGTTGGATGCAGAGACAATCCAAAAGAGTATTCAAAAAATTCAGAATAATCCAAAGTTTAAAGAACTTAAAAAGTATTATGATACTGTACGAAAAGATTTAACTGAGATGGGTAACTTGTCCGAAGAAGAGGCAGGGAGCATTATTAATTACGCGATCCACAAATGAGATAATTGATGCGTTTTGTAGCAGAGTACCTTGAAAATACAGCTCAGTTGTTGCTGCGGTTTCTTAGCGAACCAGCCGTGCCGGGTGATATTGTCCAGACAGGAACATACGTTGTAGATGGGACACCTCAAATCCCAGCCATTAGTAATATAGAAATAACTAGTGATGATATTAAAGATGGGGAATCCCATGCTTACTTCACAGGCTATTGGCCTTTACCTACTCATTTAGACATCACTCTTCCAGATCTCACAACACAACGAGTATCTGTAGTTCAAGTGGTTCAAAACGATGCGAAGTGGGAGCCTACTTTAATCAATCAGCCTATCGATGCTATTAAACCGATTGAACCTGAAGAAAGGCGACCTGCTGAAGGCCGACGAGATCCAAAATCCGAATCCACCATTCCACCTGAATATCCTACGTTGTGGGTAGAAATTGCTTTGGAGAGATCTGATCCAGTCCGAATCGGTGAAGGTATGATTAGCGATCCACTCATTTATGTTGGGGGATGTGAAGGTCGAGCTTTATCGTCTACGGTTATACAAAGTGCGCCAAATG
>JAEORY010000126.1 GCA_016840645.1 Candidatus Borrarchaeota archaeon
AAACTGAAACTACTGAACTCATAAACGGGGACGGTATGGAAGGCATTACTGAAGAATCGGAACTGGGAGAAACTCCTGAGGAGCAAGAACCTGAAGAAACCCCTACTGAATCTGAGGAAGAGGAAGCTGATGAAGAGGAAGAGGAGTCTACAGAAGAAGAGGAAGAAGAAGACAGTGTTGAAGGTGAAGGTCAAGCCATCCTTGATGAAATACATGGTGCTAGCGATGAACAGCTACCTGTAGCAAATGAGGCGCCCGATGATGAGAAGACCAAGAAGGTGACTCCGGAAGAAATAGCGGAGGCCCAACCAGCCGAAGAGCCTGTTGTGGATGCTGAAACTGATATCACGGAGGAAGAGGAAACAACACCAGATGAACCCGGAACACCAGATGAACCTGGAGAAACGGCATCCTTGGCAGACATGAAATTTGACACCACCCAGGAATTGCACCAAGAGTTGGAGAAGCATATCACCAAGAATGAGAAAGGTGAATATACCTTCAAAGAGGTTGAGGAAGAAGCCATGCTGGCTATTATGATACATCATACCCCAGCAGAATGGGTGAACAATGATGGATCATTGCATCGCTACCTGAACGGTGTTCTCAGCAAGTTCATCAAAAAGCAAAAAATGAACGCCAAACAATCGGCGTAACGGTAAAGATATCTCCCCCGCCCTAGTCTGTCTAGCTAGTCTGGATGAGGTTCAAGGATGTTACCGGCCTAGAATCGTTTCAGTCTTTGGAAAGCTGATTTAGTAAATATGCCATATTTATCCCAGAGGCTATCAAAATTTACAAATAATCTGGAGGACCGTCCAACCAGTAACGCCGTACTTTCGGAATAGTATGTCGTTGAAGCACGACAACGACCTTAAGCAGGTATGCCTGTCAAGCTAGTATACTAGTGATGCTATTTGTCCAAACGGGCACGCGAAGATTGGGGACAGCTAGGGCTAATTTTAACTACGGAATAACAATGAAGAAAAAACACCTCATACCAATTTTTATATTCCTAGCAATAGGAATAGGCCTTAATGTACTTAGCTTATTGGGTCTCTATACTGCCCTGCCGGAATTAAACAGTTGTTCTTCACTCCCATTTCTTTGGGGAGTAATGTGGGGATTAATTGCGTTTCTGATTTCTTTGAGAGTATATGATTTCTACGACAATGGCTAAGTTTAACCCGGGAGAACTCGATGAGAGTAAAGACTACCATAGAGAGCGCATAAGGCGTTCTAAACCTTCGAAAAAAGGGAGTAAAAGCAAAATGCATGACAGGAGAAAGAGGGGGCGTCTTGCTAACCGACGAAAAGGTAACCGTTAAAACACACCTGTAAAATGCCGAAACTGCAATATCATACAGAATTAATGAGGAGTACTATACGTGCTTCAAAGGAAATTATCAAATGCAAAGGAATCATCCGCAGGTTAGAATGGTTGAAAAGTGACATAGAAATCATAAGAGGTGATACTGAGCATGTAGAGAAAGCCTCAAATGACTTGCGGTTGCGCATACTTGAACTCAAAAGTTATATTTCAAGGCGTATGAGAACGGTCACAGATCCGGTCTTGTTCTTTGAATATGACATAACCCACTTCACTCAAGAAGAAATGGATAAAGGATATCTTGTAATTGAATATGTTATGAGCGATGATCCTTGCGTTTTCGCTAGGTTCGCCATAATACTGAAGAACGGTAAAGTCATTCCATTTATAAACAAGAATCTACCCATTATAGAAAGAGAAGCTGAGCCAGTATAAGCTTATAGGCTTAGCAGTGGCGATTATAAAGTGGTTGCGTCTGTAGCTTAACATCGTAAAGCCCTGGATTAAGAGGCCTTATAACCGGGAGATGTGGGTTCGAAACCCATCAGACGCTCGATTTCCCCCTTAAGTTAAGTTTAATTAGGGCTCTGTACACCCTATAGGCTCCGCGTAAGCCTCAACAAGACTTAGGTAAGGGATTTGATTTATTTTACTGTAGCCGAGGCTGTCAGAGGTAGGGCAGATAACCACTGATGGGGCCGTGGCATGCGGTTGTATACAGCTAGTGTGCGGGGAAACCTATACGGGCATCTTTAAAATCAATCGAAAGGTAAGGCATATATGCTACCTGAGCGGTTGAGGGTAATTCTGCGGGCATATATTGCAATAAAATAATACTGCATAGCGCACAGTTCACAACGCGTGACACGATGGGCATGGTGCTACACTAACCCCTATGTTGATTTGGCTGTAAGGATAGAACAATTTGAATTCAGCATTTCCCTTTCCTTCAACTGACAACCAGTACAACGGATTGGTGTACAAAAAGGTTAATATACGGGCGACTTGGGGATGTCTCCCCCACTTTGATGTTTGTGTAGGTACGGTAATTAAAGTCTTTCATAAAAGGAGCTCTATTGGTACGATTAATTATCAGGTATTTTGGCGATCATTAACTGTCCAAAGGAGAGCGAATAGAAAGTCCCATTATGATTATGAAAGCACTAAAGTGTCAAAACAACATGACTACGTACTGTCAATCAGTCAGTGACAAAGCGCGTGTACTCGTAGGTGTATACATACACTTAATGGTATTGAACCCGAGGTAAAGCGCACACTTCTGCAGAGTGGTCATGATATAGCACATGTAAATGGGTAATTACTCTAAATCTTGGTACTTTGTCTGTGGGTTCGAATCCCATCACTCTGAACAGGGGTGTACTTCATACGAGTAGAAGGCCTGACCGTAACTCAGGTGACTGGGAGATGCCATAGCCTTGCTTTACATGAGCTAATTTTTCCATCTCAACATTGGTTTACATGTTGTCTGCTTGAGTGCGGACGGGTCTGGGTGACGGTTATTCCCCAGTGGCGTTCACAAGCTGAATGCCTGTCCTTAAATTGTGTTAATCTACGTGATATTATTCTGGTTGACAAACGTGTTAACCACTTGTTTAATCGACTCTCACTGGGCAATGGCGAAGTCGGTTTGTCGGTAGCAGATATTGACAGAAAATGCCTTAAGCATCACCGAGCTGGCTTGAAATCCCAGAGAAAGTAGTTATATTGCTGGTATTGTGGTCAACAACAGCTTCGATTATGATTATGCAAGAGATTTCAAAAGTTGTCAAACTTAGTCGGCTTGGAAGTAACAGCTGGTCATTTGTACAGGCTAGCGTATGCATATATGCATAAACCTTATGGGCTCATGCTTTCCTATAGGTGAGCGTACCGTTAAAAGCGAAGAAAGGGATAGGTCCGAGAGTGATGGAGATATCAGTAATTTTAGTGTAACAAACCGTTATGTAAACCGTATACGGCCAAAGTAACGGGTCTTACCCCTGAAAAGGTAAGTTTCTAAAACCTGTAAAAATATTCGATACCACTTGCGTGCTCTTCTCTTCCAACCCGATTTAATATTCAAAAATTATGAAATACAAGTATAGAATACATACCCTTATTCCCGATCTAATGGCAGAAGCGAATCGTTTAGATTCAGAGGGATACGATTTGATTTCCGTACTTTGGGTGCCGTCACACTTCTACGGTGTCTTCAAGAAAAGGAAAAAGAAATGACACTCAAACCACCAGATATAAAGTACAAGTACATAAATTCCCGTTATAGGGCTGATATGGGATACTTTATGACAATACTTGAGAGAAGATTAATAGGGAAGAGATTTCTCATATTAAACAAATACTCGAGAACACTGAGATATTTCTGGAGGCCATCGCAAAGATTAGTTTCTAGTCATTTGTTGAAGTACATAGAGTACGGTAACAACCGTAGGTTCCTATGTAACATGTGGTACGAGATACTATATGAGATAGGTTCCCCACCATTTCTATATGGTTTTCCAGATATTGACAAGATACACCTGTACCCATTGAAAAAAATACGTTTCAGAGGTAAACTGCATGGGGAGCTGATGAAATTTTTTAGTTTGAATTACAAACCTTTCTAATATTAAATTTAAGTCAAAATGAGTACAAAAAAGAAAACAAAAACAGGGACTGATCTAAGTATTAAAGATCAGGTATTTGCGATCGAATCCGATTCCATGATTGAACACATGAAAGTGGACGATAGCGTGAACCTTCGACATGTCAAATATTATTCCATTAGCGAAGAAACAGTGAAAGAGCTGGCTCTGAGCGAGAATGAGGACGAGGTCATCATCAATGGTAAATTGCATGTCCCTATAAGGGGTAAAATGAAACCGAAAGTATCCGACATCCTGACTGACGAGAAGGAAGCTGTCGCCCTGGTTCTCCTCGAATTGGAGAAAGAGAGGAAATACGCCCTGGAACTGTCTGACCTTGTTGAACAGATAATTGG
Organism: Candidatus Borrarchaeota archaeon; assembly: GCA_016840645.1. Next base: position 4,329 of record JAEORY010000126.1, read on the forward strand.
TGGTTTGAAAAATAACATCAAAGTTCACCAAGAGAGAGCTAAGAAATTGGGAATTGTCGTCCAAGTAGATGATGACAAGAATGAAGTTATCATTCAGGAAGACGAACCGGAATGAAACGTTTAATTTGCACATTGGCCCTGCTGGTAGTTCTGGTAGGGTCAATATTTTCCCAACAAGATTCGTCCCATAGTGATCATTCGATCCTCGTGGATGACAAATACATGTTTTCCCCGTATGGTGAAGTATACGGTGTATGGGTACAACTTTCAGACGGTAGCTGGGTACCCATAGAAAGTGTTGACACAACAATTGAAGAGGGGAAACCTGGAATTTATTGGGGGACATCAAAAATTTCTGTTCCTTTAGAAGAGGAAGAGGTACAAGTAGTTGACCAATCTGTTGACAGTCCAGCAACAGCTTTGGAACAAGGGCTAAGCCATGATTCCCTGACGAAATACGTGGCGTCACTCATGGCGGGGCTATCGACCACTCGGGATATAACCAACTATAACGAAAATGTCGTTAACTTCGTATACGAAGATTCAATATTTGCCGAGGAAGTGGTGAAGATACTCAACGAAACTTCAGGTGTGTTTGCTAGCTTGATTTTATCAAAAGCTAACGAACTTTCGCAAAAAGTTGGTGCGGAGGCAAACGAATACCTAAAGACCTTATCGAGAAGGAAAGAGCTTGAAGCAAAAGCATACCTCGCTTGGCCCATTCTCGTAGTTCTATCCCTGGCCCTATTAACCATTGGCACCACATCTGAACGCAAGTTGTTGCAATATATTGCTTCAGCATTGCTCGTTGTCTCAGTTGTGAAAGGCATAGATTGTTTACCTGATGTACTCGTCCATATGAGCGTAGATGAGTACAACATCTTAGACCTGCTATTTGGCATTAGGTAACAAAAGGGATAGGACGCGCTTATATTTAATAATCAAAAATTATAAAACATGGATAATACTGCAGGCGTTCAATCGTTCAAGGCTATTAAGAGTCGTATACTTGGTAAGATCAACTCTTCTAACCCGATAGTATTAGAACGCGTAATCGTGGAATTAGCTGAACCAGAACTTGAAAAGCGTAAAAAGCTGATCGTAAGTGGACTGGAAGCTATTGAAAAAGCGGAAAAAGAACTTGCCAACATAAAAGCCGATGTCAAGGAATATCCAGCTGATAGGGATGGCAAGCCACTGGGTGTAGCAAATCCAGTCAGATTCAGTGAGGCACAAGTCAAGAAATATGAGGAGACCACCAAGAGACTTGAAGCTTTGTACAAAGGTTTCCAACTGGCACTGCCAGATCCTAAGAAAAAGGAACAGGCGCCGGACTATGGCCCGCTGGAGAAAGCACTCTCTAAGAAATGAATGTAGCGACAGTATTGAGGAAGAAGGCGATAGAGTTCTGTAACAAACACAACAGAGCTGTTATGGTTGAAGCCCTAAAAGTACATTATCACCGCGACAAGGAAAGTTTTGATGTTGTGTATCATACCAAGAACAATGACAAAACGGGATTTACCAACGGGTGCGGTTGTAAATATTGTATGACCTTACATAGGTACGCTAAAGCCAAGAAAACTCTTCATCGTTTGGAGAAAAAATTGGAGAAGGACTACGTATCGCCACCATACAGATCGTATGAAGAGATAAGCGAGACAGCCATTTCACAGAAAAAATACTGCGAAGAGCTTCGTAGAAAGCTGGTTGAGATCAGCATAAACTTACAAGTTCCAAATTCAATCAAAAGAAAAGGAAAAATATGACAGAGCAAGAAAGAGCGATGGACGCGCAAATGCGTAGCAATCGTAAACTTCGCAGAAAGAATCTAGAACTCAACAGGAAGGTTAGAATTCTAGAGGATTTAATTGAACGTTCAGAACAACAGTACGATGTACTGGCTGGACTAGTAGACGGTAGAAAGGAATGGAAGCCAACAGCTGTAATAACTCCGGACCATCGTTATAAAAACGAGGCTACGGCCATAGGATTGTACTCTGACCTACATTGTGAGAAAAAAGTGGATCCTGAAACATGTAATAATTGGAACAAAAGTAATCCGACCGTTATTGAAAGGCGACACTTAACCTGGGAAAATGGTTTACTAAAAGTGGTCAGGGAGCATAGAAAGAGCATACCTATTCCACATCTGGTTTTATTCATACTGGGTGATCTTATAACCGGATATCTTTGGGAGGAAGATATTGAGGATAACTATTACTCTCCAACTGAAGCATCTGATTTTGCAAAAGACCTGATAGTTCACGCTTTAAAGAAAATCTCTGAAGACGGGGGTTTCAAAAGTATAAAAGTTGTAATGGTCAGGGGAAATCACGGTAGAACCTCTAAGAGGAAAAAATACGCTACCGGACACAAGAATTCCCATGAGCAACAGATGTATTATGCCACAAGAAAACTTTTTGTAGAGCAGTTGGTTGGGTATAATAACTTGGAATTTCTAATACCCAAGTCTGAATTCGCTGAGGTACAAATTTACAATAAGAGGGTAACGGGTAGCCACGGTGATCACTTTAGATACCAAGGTGGTATAGGTGGTCTTGAAATTCCAATGAGAAAGTGGGGTTATAGGATGCAGAAGGCTGCTCCTGCAGATAGAAGATACATAGGTCATTGGCACACCAGGATGCCTGGTGCAAAAGAAATAGTCAATGGATCTATAGTAGGATATGATGCGTTTGCAATGGGACACGGCTTTGAACCCGAACCACCAATGCAACATTTTGAGTTGTTGGATAGAAACAGGGATCTTTTTACGGTACAACTACCAATTGTTTTAGACGATTTTTATAAATAACAATCATGTCTAGGGAGAGAATTCACCGGTATGACGATATTCCACCGCGTCACAATGAAGTGACGGTAGAAAACATGCACGTAGTTACTAGGATATTAGTTTACTCAACGAATCCGTATAAACTACGAAGAATTAAAGAGGATATAAGAGATAGGAAAGAACAGAGCAAGGGTTATTATATAGCCCCTGAAGTTAGGTAACTCAATGAGCTGACAGCGCGGAATCAGTCTTGAGAAGAGCATAGTAACCTTGTGTACACACAATGAGTTACTATGGGCGGGTGTAAAGCAGTAAAGCCTAAGTGCCATGTCTAGCAACAGCCCGCACTAATCCTCTTATCAATCAAAAGGAGATACCATGAAATGAAAATTGAAAAAATCAAAAAATTGTCACTAAGCAAGGACGCTAAGGACAAAATCTTAAAAATAGCTATAACTTTATTTCCTGAGTATGGCAAGGTGACCATGAATAGAAACGGGAATATGAAATTTTTCAGGAGATATAAGTTGTTTCCACAGGTGAGAGTTCATTACCTGGATTTTTGTTTGAGGTCTGTACCACGCAGAATGTCTATGAATCGTTATGGTAACTTCGATTTGACCGCAGTTTATTACGGCAAGATAGCGAAGTTGATAAACGATCAAGCATTGAATTTTATCATAGACTACTTGTGGGAGGAATTCCTGAAAGTCAGGGTGGTAGACGTAGGATTTGACCTCAATACGTACGTTATCCCAATGCCGGGAGGACAATTGATGAGGCATCATATGCCACCAACTAGGATATTAACTCAGTCAGCCACGTGTGATGAGGCTGAAGAGTTAAAGATTGTAAGTTCCGATGGTTCCATAATCAGAACCAAAGACCACAACGGGGTTGAAATCAGCCTAGAAGGTTTGTTAGGCACTATGAGGGTAGGTGTAGCATCCCTATTCCTATTCGCTTTTCTCAATTTCAGCCATGTAATTACATCATTGAAAGTGGTGAGTATATGGCCACAATCTAGTGTCTATTCTTTTATGTGAAAAAACGTAACCTTTTTCGTTTAAACACGTATAAGATATTACAGTCAATTACGTACGTAGAACGTACAAGTGTTAACTAAACTTCATTATATGAAAAAGTTGCTCTTGGCGCTCTTTATTGTCTCATGTGAATTAGTTTTTGCACCATCGTCAGGTTTCGTCATAGAAAAACAGACAACGGAGCAAGCGTTAATGTTTCAAATCCACACTTTGCTGGACGAAGTCAATAAAGAACGTGAAAGGGAAACCAAGCTGTTAAAGCAATTGAGGATGGACAGAAAGTTCAATGAGGAAGAACGAATGCGTATTGCTGAAATAGCTAGAAAGCTTGATCTTAATAAAGACTGGATTTATTTTGTTATATACAAAGAGTCCAGGGGCAATCACAGAGCTGTTAATAAACATACTGGGGCTACCGGTTTGATACAGTTCTTGCCCAGAGTTGCTAAATCATTAGGTACGAGTACTTATAGTTTACGTACCATGACAAGGATGGAGCAACTGGACTATGTGGAGAAATACTTTGAAAGAGTTACTAGCAAGTACGAGATAGATTCCTATTTTGATTTATACTTGTCAGTATTCTACCCCAGAGCTATGGGTCAAAGTAATTCATACGTCATAGGCAAAAAAGGATCAAAAGTAGTTTCCTACAACAAAGGCGTGGATGTCAACAAAGATAGTATAATAACCGTTAAGGATTTCAAAAGATACACACAACTATAAGACATTCACACGGAACGGGGAGATTTCCTAGGGTTAATCTAAGCGTAAAGGCATGGTCGCAACTGCCCCCCGTACAAGGCTTGGTCACATGCATAATTTCATAACGAAAAGTCAACAATATGAAGTTATCACTGAAAAGGGCGATCGATAAAAAGAATGAACTGACTCATAAACTCAAGCGTTACAATGAAACCTTGCAAAGGTACAATTGTTGCAAAGAGAAACATGAGTATAACATTCACGAGTTATATACCAAAATGGAAGAGGGTAACAAGGAGCTGGAGAAATTAAAACTGGCTATACTTGAAACCA
>JAEORY010000127.1 GCA_016840645.1 Candidatus Borrarchaeota archaeon
TATGGTCGGAATTGCTCATGAGATGAACGGCAAAGTGGGCGTAATTGTGCCGCATGGTGTATTGTTTCGGGGTGGAGCGGAGGGTAATATCCGTCAGCGATTAATTGAAGATAATTTGCTTGAAGCCGTGATTGGCTTACCTGAGAAAATATTCTATGGAACAGGAATCCCGGTAGCAATCTTGGTATTCAATAAAGGGCGTAAGCATTGGAATGAAGCTGATAGCGAACGCGATAGCCACGTATTATTCATTGATGCTAGTCGTGAATACGAAGATGGCACAAAACAAAATCGACTTCGGGAAGAGGATATCTCCCAAATAATTTCCACATTTGAAGAATTTTCTGAAGTAGAGAAGTATGCTCATATAGCGACTTTGGAAGAAATTCAAGATGCAGATTTCAACCTAAATATTCCCCGCTATGTGGATACCTTTGAAGAGGAGGAAGAGATAAACATCTCAGCGGTTCAAGCCGAGATTTCAAAGATAGAAACAGAACTAGCAGAAGTTCAGAAGCGAATGGGCGAATATTTAAAGGAGTTGGGGCTTGAGTAGATTAAACCAGAATCGGATAGGCTATAAGGAAACCATAGTGGGATGGATTCCAAATGAGTGGGAGATCAGGCCGTTTCGTGAAATTGCTTCACGCCGAAAGGATAGATTTGATCCAAACTCAAACGGGAAAAGTTTTAAATGCATTGAACTGGAACATATAGAGCAGGGCTCAGGTGTAATTCTAGGGTATGTAGATTCATCGAAACTAGCTAGTTCTAAAAATAAATTTTTCCCAGGAGACGTTCTATTTGGGAAGCTTAGACCATATTTACGCAAGTATGCTCATATTGATTTTGAGGGGGTTTGTTCATCTGAGATTTGGGTATTAAAAAATCAAAAACCAAGCATTTCTGAATATGTGTATTTGATAGTTCAGAGCAACAAATTTATTGCATTTTCAAATAAAACCAGCGGAACAAAAATGCCACGCTCGGAGTGGGATTTGATTTCAGATGTACTGTTTCCTCTCCCCCCAATATACGAACAGCGAAAAATTACTGAAATTCTCAGATATTGTGACAAAGAAATAGAATTAGTGGGTAAACAGATCGAGTCAAAGCAACGGTTGAAAAACGGATTGATGCAGCAACTATTGACAGGGAAGATGCGGTTTCCACAGTTTGGAAAACCGAGAATTGCTAATAGGTTACCACCAGGATGGCATAAAGTTGCGCTGGAGAAATTATTGGTGCCCGTTACTAGATTCGTCAACTGGGACGAAAATGCTATCTATGATCAAGCTATTGTTCGAAGGTGGTCGCAGGGACTTCAATATAGAGATTTGTTGTTTGGACATCAAATAAAAACAAAGACACTTCAACAAATTTACGAAGACGATTTTCTAATTTCAAATATTCAAGCTGCCTATGGTGCTATGGCAAGAGTTACTGAAAAGTTTCATAATGCTCACGTCTCAAATTTGTACACTATCTTGAATCCTAGAAATGAAGACTCGATGGACATATACTATCTTGATTATCTTTCTCAAATGCCTCGATTTAGACACCTAGTTGTGGTTTCTGCAAATGGTTTTAAGGCAGAACGGATTAGATTAAATTTTTCTTTACCAAATTTCCTTAAAGAAAAAATCATAGTCCCTATTGCCATTGAAGAGCAGCGGAAAATTGCTTCAACATTTTTATTCCTTGACCGAGAGATAGGTCAGCTTTCAAAGAAAAAGCAGAATCTTGAATTTCAAAAACGAGGGTTGATGCAAAAGCTGCTAAGCGGCGAGATGAGGGTGAAAGTGTAGAGGAGTCTAAGGTGCTTGATTCGATTGACGGAATGAGAATTTCACTACCAAGAGATAAAGGTGGTTATACAGGCCGAGAATGCCCGGTAGAACAGTGCGAAGGATATTACAAAATAAAATTTGGAACAGGAGTGATGGAAGAGGGATACGACAAATGTTTTTGCCCTTATTGCGGTTATGAGAGTACGCAAGATTATTTTCTTACCAAAGAGCAGGTCTCATATACCGAGAGCATTGCATTACATGAGGTTGAAAAAGCAATTGGTGCGGAAATAAAAAAATGGGATAGAAGCCTGCGAAAGTCAACAAAGAATAGATTCATTCAACTACGGGTTGATTACAAACGTTCTTATCGCCCAATAGCCCATTACGCAGAGCAAGAATTGGAAACTCATCTCACTTGTGAGAATTGCACACTAGAGTATGCTGTTTTCGGAAAATTTGCATATTGTCCAGATTGTGGAGTGGATAACACTCTCCAAATTCTCAGGGTAAATTTGGATCTGGTAAGAAAGTTGGTTACTCAGGCAAAAGATGAGGAAAATGCTGAGTTCCAAGAATTCCTGGTTCATAACGCCTTGGAAGACATCGTTTCCACCTTCGATTCCTTTGGCAGAAACAGTGTTCGCCTTTTTACCAAGAACACAGAAAAATCTGACACTAGCATTTCTTTTCAAAATATCAAAAAGGCCCAAGACAAAATTCATAATCAATTTGGCTTTGATTTTCTGAATGGTTTACAGTTGGGGGATTTGGAGAATATCGTTAGGAACTTTCAGAAACGCCACCTGATCTCCCATAATGATGGGATAGTGGATGATGCCTACCTTCAGATCACCAATGATCCAGAAGCTACTACTGGCAGAATAATATCGGTTACTGCCAGGGATGTTGAAGACATGCTCGGTTCAATTGAAACCATTGCACAAGGTTTGCAATCAGGTTTATCTAGTTGGAAGTCGTCAATCAACGACGAAGGAGAAAATGATGCCTAAGAAAAAGAAGACCACTCACGTTGTCCCCAACCCCAATGGCGGTTGGGATGTCAAGAAAGGGGGGCAGAAAAAACCCGTCTCCCACCACAATAAAAAATCTACCGCAATTGATAAAGCTCGGGATACTAGCAATAAAGAAAAAAGCGAGCTTTACATTCACGGCAAGGATGGCAAAATTCAGCGTAAGGACAGCCAAGGTGGTGATCCATATCCGCCGGAGGGGTAATTGTCTAGTGAAAGAAAACAATTCTAATGAAAATCAACCCGGAATTACCATTGATTTCCCCTTGGTATTCTGCTATAATAGCTCTACATTTCCCCCGATCTTTCGAGACGGGGTGCGAGGCGGCTATGCCGCCTCTGCGGTTTAAATAGGGGGATTATGTGAAAACCATCGTTTATGTGGATGGCTTCAATCTTTATTATGGAGCCGTCAAAGATACTTCCTATAAGTGGCTCGATATTTATAAGATGTGCCAATTGCATCTTGAAAAAGATCAAATTATTGGCATCAAATATTTCACAGCGAAAATCGTATCTCGTCCTGATGATCCTCAAAAGCATATACGCCAATTGGTTTATTTGAGAGCATTGGAGACTTTACCCAATTTTGAAATTATTTATGGTCATTATTTAAGCCATGAAGTTTCAATGCCATTGGCAAACCCATCTACTAGGGATTCTAAATATGCAAAAGTAATAAAAACTGAAGAAAAAGGCTCCGATGTCAATCTAGCAGTTCACATGCTTAATGATGGATATCATGGGAAATATGAATTGGCTGTCGTTGTATCAAACGATTCAGATTTGTTATCCGCCGTACAGGTTGTCCAGCAGGATTTGGGACTGAAAGTTGGGATTCTAAACCCTCATAAACATCCATCCAAAGTTTTAGGGCACGAGGCATTTTTTCTCAGAAATATCCGGCGGGGAATAATTAAAGTATCTCAATTTCCAAAGAATATGAAAGATGCTAAAGGCTCTTTCCATAAGCCAAGTGTTTGGTAGGAGGTTTTTATGGACGAAGTTGTATTAAATGAACAAACCATTTCCCAACTTCCAGCACTTCATTTATTACAAAATCTGGGGTACACATACCTAACCCCGGAAGAATCTAAGCAACTGCGTGGTGGAAGATTGCGTAATGTTCTCTTGGAAGGGATTCTGGTTCCATGGCTGAGAGGGAACAATCGGATCCAGTATAAAGGTGGTGAATATCCATTTAGCGAAGGCAATATCCTCAGCGCGGTTGAAGCCTTGAAGGTCGAATTATCAGATGGGTTGGTACGCAGTAATGAAAAAATTTACGATACACTCACACTTGGCAAAAGCCTGCAGCAATCTATACAAGGAGATTTACGTAGTTTTTCATTGAAGTATATCGACTGGAATCATCCTGAAAATAACATTTATCATGTTACGGAAGAATTTGCTGTCGAACGCCAAGGTACAGAGAGCACTCGTCGGCCTGATATTGTTTTGTTTGTTAACGGCATCCCATTCGTGGTGATTGAGTGTAAGTCCTGTGATATTAAGGATCCGATAAAAGAAGCCGTCTCTCAAAATATTCGAAATCAAAAGGAAGGTGAAATTCCTCACCTTTTCCATTACGCTCAGATAGTACTTGGCATGTGTGGTAATAAAGCCAAATATGGAACCGCTGGTACTGAAATGAAGTATTGGAGTATGTGGAGAGAAAAAGACAGCAAGGACAAGTTTGAAATAGAAGTGAAGGAAAAGGTTAATCGACCGCTAGATGATGAAAAACTGATCAAGCTGATAGAAGCAAGTAAACAGATTAACATTGCCTACCGCATTCCATCCATAAATGACTTAAATGCAGAGCGACAAGTTTCTACTCAAGATCGCACTCTGTATGCACTCTGTCGTCCAGAACGGCTGTTAGAGATGACTTATAAATACATATTATTTGACGGACCAGATAAGAAAATCGCACGTTACCAACAATACTTCGCTGTTGAGAAGATTATGAGGCGAATTGTTAAGTTGAGTGCCGATGGAACCCGTCAAGGTGGTGTTATCTGGCATACCCAAGGCAGTGGTAAATCATTAACTATGGTAATGCTGGCAAAGGCAATAGCTCTCTCTGGAGATATTGAGGATTATAAAATCATACTTGTCACCGACCGGATTGATTTAGATGAGCAGTTAAAGAAAAACTTCCTGCAAACTGGCTATGATGTAAACCAGGCTACCACTGGCAAAGACTTATCTCAATTTTTGATCTCAGCAAAATCACACATCATCTCCACCATAATCAACAAATTTGAAGCCGCAGTAGGAACCGGAAAAACAAAAATCAAAGACCCCAATATTTTCGTCCTTGTGGATGAAGGACATCGTACCCAATACGGTACATTCCATGCGCGAATGCGCCAGGCGCTGCCGCTTGCATGTTATATCGGTTTTACCGGCACACCAGTGTTGAAGAAGAACAAAGATACAGTTGAAAAATTTGGCGGAATGATCGATACCTACACCATCGATGAAGCTGTTGCAGATAAAGCTGTTGTTGAATTGCTCTATGAAGGTCGACATGTTCACCAGGTAGTCAATAAAAATGAAATTGACAAATGGTTTGAACGGGAGACACGTCAGGTTAGTGAGCAACAAGCAGCATATCTTAAATCCCGTTTTGCAGCCACTGATCCATTGAATAAAGCTGCCCAAAAAGTGCGGGAAATTGCCTGGAACATTAGTGTTCAATATCGTGATAATTGGCAAGGGACTGGATTCAAAGGTCAATTGGTGACGCAAGACAAAGAACATGCCTTGATGTTTCGGGATTATATTGATGAATTTGATATTGTGAATGCTGAGGTGTTAATTTCTGGACCTGATGAACGTGAAGGAGATACTGATATCCATTTAGAGAATAAAGAAGCTGTTCAGCGCTTTTGGAAAGTGATGATGAAGAAGTATGGTAGTGAGAAAGAATATAACAAACAGCTCATCAACGCTTTTAAATATGGGGATGATTTGGAGATTATCATTGTTGTAGATAAATTGCTAGTCGGCTTTGATGCTCCCCGTAATACGGTTTTATATTTGACTCGGCCGTTGAAAGAGCACATGCTATTACAAGCGATAGCGCGTGTAAACCGTCTCTACAAAGGAAAGGATTTTGGTTACATCATTGATTACGCCGGGGTACTTGGAAATCTTAATGATGCGTTGGATATATACAGCAAACTGCCAGAATTTGATGCAGAAGACCTCAAAGATATACTGATAGATATTGCAACTGAAGTAAAAAAACTTTCTCAAACACATTCTGTCTTGTGGGATACATTCAAGGAAATCAAAAATAAAAATGATGTTGAGGAATATGAACAATACCTCGCAGATCAAGAGATGCGAGATAAGTTCTATGACCGTTTGACAGCCTATTCAAAAACATTGTCCATTGCTCTTGCGAGTGTCAAATTCTTAGAAGAGACTCCCGAAAATGATATATCAGAATATAAAGGTGATTTGAAATTTTTTACCAAGTTACGAACATCTGTGAAACGACGCTATGCTGAAACACTTGATTTCTCTGAGTATGAGCCGAAGATCCAAAAACTTTTGGACATGTATGTAGGAACAGAAGACACTGAACAAATAACCCCGTTAGTTAATATTTTCGACAAAGATGCTTTTGCTGAAGAAGTTGCAAGGCTTGAAACGGTTTCGGCTAAGGCAGATACTATCGCCCACCGGACTAGTCGAACTATCTACGAGCGTATGGAGGAAGATCCTGTCTTCTATCAACATTTTTCCGATATGTTACAGAGAGTAATTGATGATTACCGTCAGCGGCGGATTGACGAAAATGGTTATCTTAATCATGTAACAGATATTATGAACTCGGTTGTCAATCGTACTGGTGATGAAATCCCACCTCGATTAGAAGGTCATGATGTGGCAAAAGCATATTTTGGAATTGTAAATAAAACCTTGAATGAGATTGTTCCTGAAAAAGATAACTCAGCAGAAATCGCATTAGCAATTGATGAGATTATTGAGCGGAACCGGATTGTACAATGGGTTGAAAATGAAGACGTAAAGAATAAAATGAGCCTTGAGATCGAAGATTTGCTCTTTGATTATGCTAATCAAAATAATTTTCAATTGGATTTTGAATCGATTGATGAAATTAATGAGCGTTGTATAGGTGTCGCGATTGTTCGGAGAGCTAATGTCAATTAATCAAACCATCTCTCCACAGTTAAGAGAGTTTCGATACGGACGATCCACCTTTGAATATAATTTGATTTACGAGGATAGAAAAAACCTCGCTATCACCGTAAAGCCAGATAAATCTATTGTGGTCATTGCTCCGCTAAATGGTAATTTTGAAGAAATTCAGGCGAAATTGCAGAAAAGGGGAAAGTGGATTTTAAAACAAATTAACTACTTTGACAAATTCCACCCCATCCAACCAGAGAGGCAATATATATCTGGAGAGACCCATTACTATCTTGGAAGACAATATAGACTCAGAATTCGCAAAGGTGAGGAAAGACCAGTAAAACTGAAAGGTAAATTCTTTATCGCGCAAACACATAAACCAGATAATCAGGAATACATCAAACTCATGATGAAGCAGTGGTATGCCGACCACGCGAAATTGCTATTAGATCGGAGAGCATCATTAAATTTAGAAAAAATATTAGGAAAAGGGTTTGAAACTCAAGAAATTCAATACCGTTATATGAAACTTAGGTGGGGCAGCTACTCTTCGAAAGGGATCATCACATTCAATATAGAATTAGTAAAGACTCCTATTGATTGCATCGATTATGTAATAGTACATGAGTTATGTCATTTAATTCATTCAAACCACGATAAAAGTTTTTACAAATTAATGGGATCTATCTTACCCGATTGGGAAAAGAGAAAAGAACGGTTGGAGTTATTTGGTGTTAGATGATAATTATTGAAAAGAATTAATGATATACAATTTATCTTTCAAATAATATAAAAATAAGTTGAACACAACACTATTCGAGACAGCTCACCAGAAGTTAGACTCAAACGAGGATATCTCTGAGTACCTGCTTAATTTCCTTCCTGAAGATATCGTCCTGCTTGAACGAGTTATCAATGCTGTTGAAGCTCTTCTCTGCCGCGATGATCTTTCCCCGGTCCAAATCAACAGCATTAGTAAAGTTTTACTAGGTTTAAGACGAATTCCACTAATGACACCAGGTTTGGATATTGAATTAGGTTTATTAAATGAGGGTGAAGGTGGCTCGTATGAATACACACTGGTGATAAAAGAGGATCACTTTGAATTATCTTCCGGAGGCTTTCAACTGTTCCAATGGGGTAGCGATTCAATTTCTGGCCCCACTTTCGAAGTAGAAAATCATTATCGGACCGATATGAATATTTTTGATCTTAATTGGACAGACATAGTACTTGAAGGAGTAAAAAATTTCAGAATAAGGATTGATGACACTTCTGATGATTCTCAGCTTGATTGGGCTAATGATGATGGTTCTATTTTTTGGGATTGGTTGGGCGAAAATGTTGGTTGGGATGATCACCAATTTAGAGATTGGATGAACAGAAATCTTCCTTCTTTTTAGAAATGTATCAAAAATAATCAATTCTATCTACTGTTTGTATGTTTAAGATTTCAGTGGATGGTTTTTTTATCGGTGAGTAGTTGAATTGGCTTTCTCAAAGGTTGACTGTTTAGGTTCTTAGTAATAACGGATCCTGACTTAACTACCCATTCAAATCCCAAAATATCCCCCGTTTAGCGACTTGAAAAAATAGAACTAATGTGCTATTTTTAACTTCGGGATTTTCCGCTCATAATTTTAAGCGCACGTATTCCCATAATTCTTATGCTTGGAAATTTCCAATATCCCGCCTCAGGGACTATCGTATGAAAAGAGCAGATGTGTATAAAAAATACTGAACGCAGGCTGGTCACTTCATAATCCCACCTTAAAGCAAAAAAAATACTCTTAAGAAATATGGCAACCAACACTAAAAATGGTAAAAAATTTAAACGCGGCGCCTTTCAATCCCCGCACAAATTAATCAAAACTAAGAAATTCCCACATGACTGCAAATAATAAGACTATCTCCAGGCGAAAAAGAGGTGGGCAGCCCGGTAACTCCAATGCTCTCAAGCACGGTTTTTACAGCCGCCGCTTCAGCGACCTCGAGCGCCGCGACCTGGACGCCTACCTCGACGATGACCTCCGCTCCGAGGCTGCCATGCTGCGTGTCCAGATTCGCCGCGTCTTTGACCTCGCCGCCGATGTTGATGATGTCGAGCAGGCGTCATCTCTCCTCCGCATCCTCGCCCTCTCCGTCGGTCGCCTGGCTGGTCTGCTGCGCGTCCAGGCTCTCTACGGCCTTTCTGTTGCCGACC
>JAEORY010000128.1 GCA_016840645.1 Candidatus Borrarchaeota archaeon
TAGAGGGGTAGGAGATTAGCCTGAGTGATGTCTCCTCGAAGGTGGAGGCAGATGAACCACGTTCGGGGCTGAGTGTTTGAAAATCACCGTGGAATGCTCCTCAAGTTCCACGCTCTGAAAGACATGATGGACGACCCAGGTCGCTATCCCGAGACCTGCACCATCATCATGTCCTGTGCCTGCCCCAACATTGGCGATGAGGACTAACTCCCTTGGTGTTGGGAGCGGCGGGACTTGCGAGTACCCGCCATTAAAACACCGCGAGGTGGATACATCCACCCTGTTGCTTGCAGAAAGGGTGGTGTGACAAATAAATTCGATTACTTCATTCTCTTCATATTTGGAAAAAATGAAGCGTATTATTCTTCATGTCGACCTTGATTGTTTTTTTGCCGCTATCGAAGTGAGAGATAATCCACTGTATAAAGGCTTGCCATTAGTTGTAGGAGCGGATCCTAAAAGGGGAAAAGGAAGAGGTGTTGTTTCTACGTGTTCTTATGAGGCACGAGAATATGGAATCCACTCTGGTATGCCGATATCTAAGGCGTATAGATTATGTCCTGATGCGGTATTTGTGTTACCGAATTTCGATAAGTACCTTGAAGCTTCAGAACAGTTCTTCCGCATAATTCAGAAGTATTCATCGGTGTGTCAAGAGGCAGGGATTGATGAAGGTTACCTAGATCTTACAGATGTATGTGCGGATTATGATGAGAGCAGAAATATCGCCGAGCGGATGCGCCAAGAAGTGTATGATACACTAGATATAACTTGCTCAGTCGGATGTGCACCTACCAAACCATTTGCAAAAATTGCTTCTGAGCACAATAAACCCAATGGGATTACAGTCATCGAACCTGAAAATGTTAAATCGTTCGTAGAAGACATGGACATCACCAAAATTCCGGGAGTCGGTAGAAACACTAAGAAATACTACAATGAGAAGGGAATATACACGATTGGAGATCTTTTAAACACACCCTTACCAAAAATGCTTGAATTATTCGGTAAATATGGGAAAATGATCTGGGAAATAGTTCATGGCATGAACAATAATCCTGTAGGCGATTTTTATGTACGAAAATCTATCGGTAAGTCAAGGACGTTTAATCAGGATACCGCCGATATAAAAGATGTTTTGAAAACATTAGAAACGCTGTCGGCGAGAATTCACGAATATTTGAGAGAGCATAAGATATTCTATAAAACGGTAGGAATCACAATTCGATTCGAAGGATTTGAAACCTTTACGAGAAGCAAATCCGTGTCTTAT
Organism: Candidatus Borrarchaeota archaeon; assembly: GCA_016840645.1. Next base: position 1,274 of record JAEORY010000128.1, read on the forward strand.
TCCATTCAAAACGAACAACAGGCTATGGAGATCGCTTTTGAACTTCTTAGGGAGTTTTTGAATGAAAGAAGAAAAGTCCGTCTTATCGGAATTCGATTTTCTAATTTGCAGAAGAACGAAACCACTAGACAAACCACTCTTTTGAATTATATTGAAGTGTAGCATTAGATGGGCTATCAAACAAAAGTAAGGATGCTTGGGCAGCCTGAAAACTTCATCTTCCGCAGCTTGCTTTTTGGCTCCTCCACATGCCCAAAAAGGATAGTGCGGTTATCACTATTTTTGATTTGTCTAAATTGAAGTCGGGTGTCATGGGGGGCGGCCTTGATATTTAAGGGAAACAAGTGAGATGCTACCCGCTGCATAAGATCAAGAATCAAGTTGGGATCAAAACCTCGTTGTTCATATTGTTTGAGTAAACGAAACATGAAATCAGCACGAACTAATTGCTTCTGAACAGCGTGCAATTCATCGAGAATCGTCTTGACTTCAAGTGCTGTAATGAAAACAGCATCCTTAAACGGTTGGACTCTTCGAAGGCCATCTCCTTCGGGTTTGTAGAAATCAATAGTGACCGCATCAAATGACAATAATTCACAGCCCCTTGTGTATTGATTAGAAAATGTCATTTCCTATAAAGCCTTGGAGAGGTGCCCATTTGGAGATCTTGTAAGTGAAAATGGTATTTATTGGTTAAAATCTGCCGATAAAAATGAAATAAGCCTTAAATAAACTAGACAAAACTCTTGAGTTATTTTTGCCAATAAAACATGATTTTACGACAAAATATCACATTAAAGTGATAACTAGTTCGAAATAACTGATTTTATGTCACAATAACTGATTTTAGACAAACAAAACAAGAAAATGAACTCAATTTTCCATCAAAGAAACTGTGAAAAGAAAGAGAAAGGGTTCATAAGAAACTCGATAAAAGCCTCAGGAATCGGCACACAAATAACAAGTATTGCGTAAGCTAGTATCGCAACTATAATTCGCTTTGAGCTCAATTTGGAAACATCGTCAAGTGAGCCTTTTGATAAATAGTAATTCTTTTACTTTTAAGAGAATGCTTTTTCTGGTGAATTTTAAAAGATAAAACGATTATTAATTATATGGGGAGATTTTGTTTCGAAACGACTTGTTAAGATTTATTAAAATAAATATGGATGTCCTGTTCTGACAATAAATGCCGCAACTCATCCACAAATGAATGATAAATCTGCAAATAATGACAAATCTATACCCACAACTTTTAAAGCAGTCATTCGTGAGACTTCAGTTTATCAATACATTGTAGAACTTAAAAAAAACATTATTACAAAGCAAGGATTCTTTGACTTAGCAAAGGTACCAGGATTGCGTATATGTGGAGCAGGACGCTTCCTTAAAAATCTACGGTTAAAGAGCAAACTCTCACAAAAGGACATCGCTGAATTCTTTGGCGTATCCATCGCTCAAGTCTCTTATCAAGAGAGAAATGGTAATACTATACCTTTACAACCATTAATTAAAATCGCGCAGGCAAGAGGCATATCAAGAGACGCAATTTACTTGCGTATTGCTCAAGGAAAATTCTCCATAAAAAACGTCGCTTTACCAGTAGAATTTGAGAAAATTCGTGAAATCGTAGGTTATCTTTCTCCGACGAAATGCGGCATCAATGTAATCAAATGTCCTAAGGAAACTCTTTCTAAGATTAGAGCAACACTAAATGTACACATAATCTCAGGACCACCTAAAAGTATCAAATCGAAAGGATTACACAACTATCTTACAACCTTCTTTCAGTACACCAAAGTACTTAAAATACATCATCCTCTCGCTGACGAAGTTAAACGTTGGCATGAACAAGGTGTTGATCTGAAACGTGCGGTTATTATCCCATGTCTCCAGAGCGATGGTACTACTAAACAAAAACTTAGATATGATATCAGTTTTCTTAGCCTTAGTCAAATCTTGCACAATTATTTTGTGGATGCGATGCACTACGAATATATCGAATTGCCATCAGCCTATTTTATAGCTAAACCCAGTAAAAGATGTTATTACACTGCATATGTTCAAAACAAAGCAAAAGAAATCATAGATGAAATAATGAAACTTGCAGGAAATACGAAGACATCACCAAAAATCGGACAAACTGTTGAAGATTATTTAAAGGAACCGCAACCTCATTTGGACTATTTAATCAACGCTTCTGAGACGGAACAGAAGATTGCCTTAAGAATCTGGGCTTCAACAGAGGGATACATTAGCATAAACAGAAGTAAAGGGTGGATCTATCCTATGTTAGGAATCTCATGTGCTCATCCTGACTTAGCTACACAACTTCAACAAATTGCTCGACGCTTCAACATAAACTTCACTAAAAAACGTGCAAAAAAATCTTGGTCTGGAGTCAAAGTGCTTCATGCCTTGACTATCAGTTCATGCATCGCATTTCTAAAACTCGGAGGATTTATAAAAGGCGTAGAAATAAGTTTGAAGAGCAAATATCACAAAGGAATTAATAAAGACATCCTTTTACTTGGAATCCTAGAATTTATGAACCGCGAGAGAACCAAGGATTTTTACAGAAATCTCCCGCTTAAAAAAGTACACAACGAGATCAACAAAATCGTCGGAAACAAAGAATATAAATCAGCGGACTATTATATCGAATATTTCTCATAGGACGATACGATACTGTAAAGAGGAGTTCACCTCCTCTCTCCTTTCTACAAATCTCATAAAAATTATTACTTAACGGTTTTTAGCGAATATGAAATATTCTTATTGCCATTAGTCTCCTTCCTAAGAGTCTATAGTATATAGCTTTGAAACATCGTTAGTCTTATGATCTCAAATCAAATTCCACTTAAAAAAGTGCGAATAAATTCGAGGGGATTTATAAGAAAGTTGATGAGACTTTGGGGGATCGGCATACAAATAACAAGTATTGCGTAAGCTGCTATCGCGATTAGCTTGCGATAATTGCTTAATTTTGAGACGTCATCCAATGGTCCGGGATGACGGGCTCTCATGAAAAACAGCAGTACCATAATAATGATGATAGCAGACGCTAAACTGAAAAATGCCAAAATGACAAATACAATTGCAAGTGCAACTATACCTACATATCTGTGGCCTTTTTCTCCAAACAGTGATCGAGAAACATGCCCTCCATCTAATTGTGTTATCGGAAATAGATTTAGAGCCGTTATGTACATACCAACCCAACCAGCAAATGCCACCGGGTGAAGTACTAGCACTGCTCCCGTAGGAATAACGAGCAATCCAGTTGAGACTAACAGATTTATAAGCACAGTAAATAGAAGAGGTTCAGGGAGTGATATAAAATCTCCTCCTCCTTGCTCGGTAAGTGCTTGAATTGTTTCTGGCATGAGAAACGGTGATAGCATTATGCCGAACAAAGTAACTATGATGGTGACGATAAATCCGAAAATTGGACCAAAGACCCCAACATCGAACAATTCATCTCTATTAAGATGAAGTTCTCGCAGTGAAATGAATGCTCCAAATGTGCCAAACGGAGGAATTGAGGGTATAAAATAGGGAAGTGAGGCGTCTATATCATACCACTTAGATAAGAAGAAATGCCCCATTTCGTGCAGTCCAATTATTCCCATTACTGCTACTACAAACAAGAAGATTTCAAAGATAAGATTGGCCTCTGGCCTTAGTGTTAATAGGGCAATTGCATGAAGATATCCTGCAAGTGATACCGTGGCAATTGTGGCAATCAGTAAAAGAACGTTTTTAGTAGGAAAACCCGTTTTCCGTTCATCAAGATTAAAAAAACTTAGAACTAGCAGAGGTTCGTATGAGGCATATTTTCTAAGAGAGGGAGTAAGACCAAGAGTAGCGACATCTTCTTTAAGCGCTTTCATGCTTTCCTTTGTTTCTGTCGCCTCAACAATGAACGTCGGCATGTATTCGTGAAACGCGTTTCTAATAGTAAAATGTTGTTCAACATGTGTTCTTAATTCATCAAGGAGCGAAACTTCTTCTTCTTGTTCATCAAATTCATCAAACGAAATCTCTTTGCTCAAATCTCCTCACTTAAGATTCAACAATACACTACAATTTAAAACGTTTTGGATGGAACCATTATATTAGCTAAAGGAAAACAGTTTTAATACTTAATTGGTCATCAACTATTAGCTATAAGGATGCTTGAAAGAAGAATGCTAAGGTACGCGGTGCGCGCGCGATGGAACAAATACACATACGCCCATTTCAACCTGAAGATTTGCAGAGAGTTGTTTCTATCAACAGAACCTGCTTACCTGAAAACTACCCAGGGCTTTTCTTTATGAGTCTTTATGAAAGTTTTCCGAAGGCATTCATTGTAGCAGAGGATATTGAAACGAATACACTTATCGGTTACGTAATGGGTAGAATAGAACGTGGTTTTTCTAGCCTTAAAGGCTACAAATTAACTAAGAAAGGACATATTGTATCAATAGCAATTATTGAAGAATATCGACGAAAAGGAATAGCAACTAGACTTTTAGAAGCAGCATTAGAGGGATTTAGAGAATATGGAGCCTCTGAGAGTTTTTTGGAAGTAAGAGAATCTAATATTGAGGCCGTAAACTTGTATCAAAAAATTGGGTATGTGGAGAAGAAAGTACTTCCAGGATACTATCGCGATGGAGAAGATGCACTTTTATTTACATGCCCTCTTTAAACTACCTCTTCTTGGCAAAAAGGGATTTCCTGCCATGTAAGACAAGATGGTGAATCAAGATGATCTATTTCTGTCTTCAAAGCTCAATCCCTGTAATAATTCTTGAACTCATCAATCAAGCATGATCAGACTGCATCAGACTGGTTTAACGAGTTGAGTTTGTAATTCTCTCTGTTTTTCCTTAAAAATAACGTCTTAATGCCAGTTATAACGTTAACTATGATCTTGACTAAGCGTGTGAGCAATGCAAATGCCAACGCTTTTTCAAATGCCTCCCTTAATAAAAACTCTTTCAACGAAGTTGATTTTGTTTATAAATATTATAATCAAATAGTAGAGTTTATATTGAAGTGACTTATCACGGAATTCGATTTTGTCAGGAGAGTGATACTGATACAAGGAATTTTTGATGCTTTAGCACAGATAATACAGATAATACCTCAAACCGTCCAAATTATCATTTTCGGTGCTCTAATCGTAGTATTTATGCTCAGTATAATAGTGGGTTTTATAAAGAATCGTCGCTTGAAGAAAAAATACACAAAAAAGATTGAAGAAGTACTCCCTAAGTATGTGAAAGGAAAGGCGGAATATGAAGACGCAGGAGGATCGGGCTTTCGAATCAATGCTGTGCCAAAGAAATATTTTCATGATGTATCTATTGCCTTAGTTTTATTGAATCGTGAAAATCTACTACACCCAATAATTAATCATTTTCAAAAAGATCAAGACAAACTTGCCTTTATGGGAACGCTTCGCAAGACTGCAACAATCACGATAGAAGTGATCCCAAAAGAAGAACGTCTCATAAAGGATTTGTTCAAGGAAATTGTTGACCTTGAAACTGTTAAAATCGACAAAAAATTTGATGCTGCATTTTTAATTAAAAGTTCAGAGGTATACTCAGCTAGATCCCTCTTTCTTGCAAAAGAAGGGCAGCAATTAAGGGCAATTCTATTGAAATACAGAGACCACATTAAGCGGTTCGCTATACATCATGAAGAGGCTCAATCCAGTTTGAACGCAATCTTCTTTATCAGCAAAGACATTGAAGTTGCAAAATTCTTCCCAATATTCTTCAAAATGGCAGAAGTATACGATTCTGTTGACTTCGAAAAATATAGGCGCTCTTACAAAAAGAAACGAACATAGAGAGGTCTATCCTACCCTAAATCGCCCCAGAGGCGATTTCAATGAGTAACTTCATTCACCTATTTTTTCTATCGATCTAACTGTAACATAAATGCCTCCACATATTGCAGGAATCCATAATGAAACAAAGGCAAAAGTAATAGACAAGATGAATGCTGTCACAGCATTTACTCCAATGATTGACATAATAACTACCATAGCAGCTTCACGAGTTCCTAATCCAGAAATCGTCACAGGGACTAATGCAGCAAACATCGATAGAGGAAAAATCGTAATAAAATGTAGAACGTTAGGTAGGTTTGGTTGTAGCGCTGCTAAAACTAAATATGCTTGACCACATGTAGAAATCCAAATTGCTAAGGAATAAAGATACACACCTACTAAGAAGACTTTTTTATCACGAAAAGTGCTAACACTCTCAGAGAATTGATCGAAAATTTTCGATGTTGTATCTCTCTGTCTTTCTTTGAAAACGCCTCCAATCATTTTGAGTATAGGTGTGGCAAATATATTAATCACCTTTTCTCCATATCTTTCACTAAAGAGTAGAAAAGAAAGGCCAATCAATAATCCAGCCATGATTATGCCAATCAAAAGGATATATTGAAACTCAGCAAGTGACCCTACAAAAAATAGTGGTACACCAACTAACACGATGGTAATTAAAGAAATAACATCGAAAACTCTATCAAGTACGATTGAGAAAACCGCTTTTCCAGCTGGAACACGTACACTACTATCTGAATCTCTTGCTAAGAGATAAGCCCTTAAAAGATCTCCTAGCTTTGAAGGGGTGAAACTTCCTCCATATAGTCCCGTCAAATATAGCAGAGATGCTTTTTTAAGTCCTAATTTAGGGTAACCAAGATTAGCAACTATGAGCTTCCACCTGTGGGCCCTTACTAGCAAAATAAATGGCTCAACTATTAAAGCAAGAGCAAGATATCTTGGATCTGCTGTACTGATAACCGTAATAATTGAGTCAATTCCAATATACCACAGAAGGAAGGCAAGTAAGGCAATAGAAATTAACGATACTGCAAATAATCTTTTCTTGCTCACCTTCTTAATTCCTGTCTGTGTCACGACATATCTACTCCAAAAATTACCTCTTGCTAATGATCCGCTAAGAATAAGTAGTGACTGTGAAATAGGAAATGTTTCTCAATATTAAACTTATCTTTTTTGTGATTAACATTATGAATTATCAAAGCTTGCGAAGGCGTGCTTTAATCATTGCTGGAAAAACTTTCAAAGCATATGACTTAAAGCGTACAAAGCTTTTGCCTGTTTTTCTGAACGAGTATGAAATCGGAATTTCCTTGAGTCGATATCCTTTTCTAAGTAAATCGATTGTGAGTACCTGTGCATAATTATAATCGTGCACAATCTCCAAATTTTGTAGAGCACGTTTACTAAATGCCCGTAGACCAGTTTGTCCATCTGTAATTCGTCGCCCCGTAAATAACATAAGAAGTGCAGTCAAAAATAGGTTTCCAAGTCGTCTTTGGGCTTTCATTTTAAGTATTGATCCCAGAAATCGTGATCCTAACACATAGTCAGCTTCATTGCGTAAAATCAATTCAATTAATGCTGGAATTTCTTCGGGTGCATATTCACCATCAGCATCTAACATAACCGCCATATCAGCCCCATTTTCTAGTGATTTTTCGACACCAGTCCGTATTGCTGCCCCTAGACCTCTATTAACTTTATGTGACACAATTAAATCTGCTCCTGATTCTGTTGCTAAACGTTCAGTGTTATCTTTAGAGCCATCATTTATGACAAGAGTGATAATTTCAACATTGTTTATTTTTATATTATTAGCTCTATGTATAACTTCAGCGATCGAATTTTCTTCATTATAAGCAGGTATCATAATAAAAAGTGACTTTTTTTTGGCTAACTTTTTATTTTTAGTTTTCTCCATTGATTTCGCCGTCTTATAATGCTTCTGCATAATAGGGGGAATATGGTTTAATTGTTCTAGTGAATGATACACCACAAGAATATGTTCACAAATTAAAAAGTTTCCTCAGTCGAGTATTCTTTGCATAGACATTTC
>JAEORY010000129.1 GCA_016840645.1 Candidatus Borrarchaeota archaeon
TCCAACCTGATATAATCGGAACTATCGGTGAGTCAGAATTATACATAGAATTTGCGGTTACAAGCTATGTAAAGAGGGAAAAGAAGAAGAAGATTCTGAAGACAGGCAGAGCCTGTATTGAGGTTAGACTGATGGGTTTTGAGTTGAATGAAAAAAAGCTAATGAATCTTTTTCAATCTAACACTCAACGTATCTACTGGATTGTATATCCAGATCTGGATAAGCTTGCCAAAGAAAGGCAATTGAAAACATCGAACAAACCAGGTAATCCTAAGAATGAATTTAAGAGCGGTTCGACCGGTGAGCTTAGTGTTGAAGAATATGAGGAGATAAGGCAAAATACTTTGAAAGAAGCTGGCTACTTTTCTGATGAACTTGATCAACAACAAACAGGAGATTTAAACAAAAATATTAGAGAGTGTCCTAAACTATCTGAAGAGGTTCTTAGTCTGAAGGCAACACGCTTTTATCAACACCCAATTTTGAAAAGAATAGTTGATGGTGAAAACTGGGACTTGGAACTATTTGAAGATTCTCCCGATGGTCGACACATTATCCTTTCTGGAGAAAAAGTCAATGTTTACCCAACATATAAACAATTGGTATTACTTCCTGAGGAGAAACAAAAGGAGTGCGATCTTCTCTACTTAGGCTTAGATAAACTTAGCAAAATGGTTAAGTCATATAAGTACATTAATTGCAGTTCTTGTGAGTGCCGAAACGAATGCAATGCCGCCATAAATATTGGGGCTCACGATTTATAAGGTAAAAATACGACTCCAGGGTCGTCCTTTTTTATACCCCTGGGGCTCATCTTGACCATCCGGACCGGAATGATACAAGGCATCACCTTCGCTGCCCAGAGCCAAATTTGTCCTCCTACGAGCCCTCAGCGCCATTTTTTTGTAAAGCCTATTGCGCAATCTTCCACACTGCAGCTAAGGTTGTCTAACAATTTTTTTACCTAACTTGTATAAGACTCTAAATCATGGATTACCTCTGTAAATTCCATAAGATACTCAGGCAGGTATTAAGCCAGGAGGCTAAGCCTATTTTTAGCAGGAAGAAAGTCACTTTGAGGTGCTTGCTCCGGGAGTTCTGGAATTGCTTGGTGGTAAGTATTTTGAGTGATTGAATTAGGTGCACACATTTACTAATTTAGGGATAATATATGTACCATGTGCACTTGTTGCGCGCAAACAAGAAGAATTTGATTTGCTGTACATTATTATTCTCAGATATAATACTAAAATTAACTGGTAACTTTTTAGAATAGAAATAAAAACAAGGTATGAAAAGGTTCAAAGGCATATTTTTTATTGTATTTATTGTCCTATTAAATTCATGTACAAGCTATTATAGGGCTATTCATTCAACGGATATTCAAGTTAGATTAAAAGCTGTTGATGACATTGCTTCTACTTCAGATCTGGATTTTCTTAAAAAGTATTGCTATATGGAACACATTCCTGAGAAAGCAAGAACAGAAGCACTCATAAAAATAAAAGATGATAATTTTTATAAAGAGGTTGTACTGGACAGAAAAGCAAACGATTTTCTGCGTACGAGTGCGCTATCAGAAATAAGAGATGATAGTATATTGATTGAGATAGTATACGATACAAATGAGGATTTTCTAGCAGATACTTTATTTACTAAAATCAAATCTGAACCAACTTTAAAAAGGGTTTATCATGATAATATGGTATTTAAGGGTTACAGGGATTATTTAAAAAAAATACAACTTGAACAATATAGGGCTGCGATAAGAACAAAAGAAGAATACGAAAATGAGGAAAGAAGAAAACTATCGGATAATTCTAAAATAGAGGATCCATGGAGTAGAAACAGTCAAAGACTTTCGTATGCTGGAAATTATAATGTTTTCAATTATACAGACGTACAAACAAATGCAGTAAAAAAGATTTATGATCAAAATTTGCTAAAGAGGATCGTTTATAACGAGAACACATGTCGTGATGGTCGCTATGAGGCGATTGAAAGAATAACAAACGAATCTATTCTGAAAGATATTGTGAAGGATTCTTCCCTCGTACCTCATATGCGTCATATTGCTATCGTTGGTATTTATGATCAAAAGTTTCTAAATTCGGTATTATTCGATGAGAATCAATCTACTACTCTAAAGTCCAATGCTGTTAAGAATATAAGTAATCAAACAACGTTGAAAAAAATCATAAAAAACTCTGATTTTGATTTTTCTATACGTTACGAAGCATGTTCCAATATTACCGAACAAAATATCCTGCTAGAAATTCTCAGGACAATTAATAATGAATCACTTATTAATACACTGATAAAAAATATCGAAAGCCAACAACTATTATATAAAATTGCTATAGGTGAAGGATTTTCTTATTTATCGCCAGAGGTAGAATATAACACAACAATAAAGTATGCTGCCTTAAATAATTTAAGTAGTGTTTATGATATTTTAGAAATTGGCACAAAAAAGGACTTTTATAACTGTAGATCCTGTTTCTCTAAACTGATACAAAAAAAATTGGGGGGGAGCTCGTGGGAGCCAAGTATTGAAAATAAAGAAGGTAGCTTTTTTGAAGTCTTGGATCTTCTGTTGGACAGTAAGGTTATTGAACGTTATGGTTTAATAACATTTAAGATTGATTCAAATGTGGAAAGTAAACCATACACTAGTACTAGTTCAAATGTTTATGCATCAATTGTTTATACTGATTATAGATTATCCCTACGAGACAAAAACATGAATACCATATTTTCAAAAGGATACACTGTAGAGCTCCCAAATGAATTCCATGCAAGTCCTTCAGGAGGGAAAATATTTATAAAGGCAACAGTAGATTATAGAGACGTTGTAAATTTCTTGAATGATGCAATAAGATAATTAATGGAAAAAATTGTCAGCGCACAACAAAATCTATATGCAATGCGGCATTCAATAGTTAATTTAACGTCGTCCCTTCGTTTCAAAACCGCAAATTCGTCTTTAGTGATTTGGGAAAAAATATGAATGAACGAATTTGCCCAGTGGCAACCTGACGGTGAGGCATTTCAAAGTCTCGTACTCCACATAGCCAAACCGTTAGGGCACATTCAGCTAGTGCAGGTTACTTGGAAGCCTGAAAGCAGGTTTGAAGATTTCAGGGCAAATCCCCAGCGTGAACCAGGCGCTTTAGATTAACCATTAGAAACGAAAGTCTTAGCCAGTCAAATGTCGTAAACTGTACGAATTCTATTATTTATAGAGGGTGTACAGTTTTGCACTAAAAAATTTCTTTTTAAAAAATCGCCCCCCATCTGTGCTTTCGCTGACTACCTCACGAAGACATCCCCACGACGTATTAGCGGGTAAAAGCCCCGTACCATTATTACAAACCAAAAAACTTTTAGACATGGTAAAAATCGTTGCGGTCGCTGAACGCGAAAATTCAGCCGGTGAGAAATTCTATGCTCTGATCCTTCAGGGTGGAGTTGAAATGGTTATGTCCAAGGAGACAGGTCGCTACTATGCGACTGCCAAGACAGCCTCAGTTACAAGCACATTCACAAAAGAAACGTGTGAGTCTCTAATTGGATCCGAGATGCCTGGTTCAATTCAGAAGCAGAAGTGTGATCCTTATGAATTCGTGAATCCTGATACCGGTGAGATTGTTCAGCGGGAACATCGCTGGGTTTATGCCAGGGAGGGTGAGACAGTCGAGGAGGCTGTCTTCGAAGGTGAGGTTGCCACAGTGTAATCAGCCGGAATGGGAAACAGAACAAGGGAGTCAATCGGCTCCCTTTTTTTTATTCACTTTAATCTATACAAAATGGAACTAAGAACAGCCGAGCGCAAGCAGGCTAAAATTAAAATGGGACTCCAGGGACCGAGTGGTTCTGGTAAGACATACAGCTCTTTGCTGATAGCCTCTGGACTTGCCTCAAACTGGGACAAGATCGCTATCATCGATACCGAAAACCACTCATCCGATTTATACGCCCACTTAGGCTTATATAACGTACTCTCGCTTCAAGCACCATACACCCCAGAGAGGTATATAAACGCTATTGAAACGTGCGAGAATGCTTCTATGGAGGTAATTATTATTGACTCCGTAACGCATGAATGGGAAAACATCTTGGAGATACATGGCAATATGCCTGGGAACAGCTTCACCAATTGGGCAAAAATTACGCCTCGCCACAATGCTTTTATTCATAAGCTGCTCCAGTCCCCCTGCCATATCATCGCCACAGTCCGAACCAAACAAGATTATGTACTCACCGAGAAAAACGGTAAGCACATTCCAGAAAAGGTGGGATTAAAGGGTATCACCCGTGATGGATTGGACTACGAGTTCACAGTGATGTTCGACCTGGATATCAAACACCAAGCGACCTGTTCCAAAGATCGAACAGGACTCTTTGTCGATAAACCTGGTTTTATAATATCGGGAGCCACCGGAACCACGATTAAAGAATGGTGTGAGTCGGGTACGAGTAACGAAGCTGTAGTCAAGAAGATCTACGGTGCTGTCACCCTGGACGAGCTTCGTTCCCTCTACCAACGTCATCCCGAGTTCCGGCAGAGCTTATCGCAACATTACACAAAACGCAAGGCGGAGCTCACAAATGGAGAAGAAGATTTTATTGCTAAACCTGAAAACTGAAAAAATGGAAACACTTAAAATAAATGATTCACCAATTGTTGAAGTTGAACCGGTACCAGAGGTGGAGTCCTCAGATGGGTTCATCCTCTCAAACACCAAGAAGATAAGCTTTGACAAGTTGCGCAAGGGGAGCATCATACCGGTGTTCGCCAAGGACAACGAGAGTACGATCTCGCATCCAGAGTTCATTGAGTCGGTGCAGTCGATTACAGAGCAGGTCTTTAGTGACCAGCGGATTCTGAAGCCAGCAGTACGTGTAAGCCATCCTGTAAAGGGAAGAACTCCCGAGGCAATGGGCAAACCAGCCAATATGCTCAGAGATCATGAGAAGACACTGTATTATGAGCGGATGGCTTTCGCAATCGATCTACCGGAGATCCAGGAGGATGTGAATGGCAATGCTTTATCACTCACTATTGGCGGAGTCAGAGCTTACAACATAGAGAACCTTTACTCTCGTAAAATAGAGGAGCGCTTCAAAGTGTTCGTAGGATACCAAAATAAAGTATGCACCAACCTCTGTATTTCAACCGATGGAATTGCCCTGGATATTCGGGCAAGGTCTGTGAGTGAGCTGATGGAGAATGTGTACAATCTGCTCACCAGTTACAACGCTGAGAAGCAGATCAGTTTGCTTCGTTCGTTGCCTGGCTACTCTATATCTGAGAGTCAGTTTGCCAAGCTAATCGGTAGAGCCAGGATGTACAATTTTCTGCTCCTAAAAGACAAGAAGGGTATCCCTTCTATTCACCTTGGAGATTCCCAGATATCTACCGTTGTTCGTGACTACTATAAGGATGAGTCCTTCTGCCGGAACAGCGATGGTGGCATTGATCTGTGGAGATTATACAACCTGTTCACCGGTGCTGTGAAGAGTTCATACATCGACACGTTCCTGGACAGAAATGTAGGTTCGACAGAGTTCATCACCATGATGGCAGAGAACCTCCGGAACAAAAGTGAATTCTGGTACCTGAAATAACCATATTAAAAACACATATGATATGACTGTAAAAGAGAAAATAGAAAAAAAGGAGCTCGTGGAGCGGTTATCCGACTTCAAGACCTCTGACCAACATTATGTTCACCGAATCTCCGATAGCTGGAGGCTGATGCTTTCAGAAGGATGCTACTTTGTGCTTGAAGCAGCAGATGCATACTGGCTCTTTGATTTGATATTGAGCTATCAATCTTCATCAGCACTGATTAATGTAAGTATGCAGAGCTGGAATGTAAAGAGAGTAAGAAGAGGACAGGTACAGATCTTGTGCCAGGATCATCATGGTGATATACTAATTGCTAAGACGTTCAAGCATAGGTTTGCCCTGGATGATCTAACGGTGACGGTCGCCAACAACCATGCCTGGTTAAAATCGGAATATGCGAATGAGTAATCACGACTATATCCGTGAGCTGTTCAGATTGGTGAGCACTGAGAGTATCCTGGTGATTGACCGTCAAGGAAAGCTGCGCAGGATCTACTGTCCGTTCCGGGCTATCGTTGTTATTCCAGTGGGTGAATTTGTGACAGGGAAGACAGTGCTTGTAGAAGCGGTGAAGATGACTCTGGAGCTCCGGGAGGTGTTCATTGTGGATGGAACAGCTTATTACTTGTTTCACTTTCGGATACTCTATTAATTACCGTGTAAGAAATAAAAATTAGCCAGGGGCAAGTATAGCTTCTGGCTATTTCAATTTGTAATCCTTTAATATCAATTATATGCGTAAAAGACCTATTGATGACTTGGATCTTTTGATCCTGGAAGAGCTCATGAAAGATGCTCGAATTTCTAACAAAGATCTCGCTGAACGGATCGGGCTGTCACCAGCACCAACACTGGCGAGAGTAAACAAATTATTTTCAAGAGGTGTGATTGCCGGTACATCAGTAAGCATACGCTATCCGTATTTCGGATTGCGAGCAAAGATCTGCTTTCAGTTGGTGTTCCATAAGGAGCATCAGTCACCGATACTGGAGTGGATGGAAGAGAATCCCTTTATCTACCGCCGTTTCAATGTTGAAAAGACAGGCAACGATGCATTCCAGACGATGGTCGGTTTCTGCAGGCATAGTTCACTCGATGCTGCTCAGAGGGAAGTAAGGAAGTTCCTGAAAACCAACAAAGGTGTTTATCTGTCCAGCATGGATGAGATCCATAGCGACCATTTGACCCCAGTGAGCCCTCGCATGGTGATACCCTTGATCACTTGAGGCTTGCCCTGTTCTGGTAAATGAAGAAACAAGAGAATACTACGATCTACCGGGAGCAACAGTGTTTCCGGTGGATCAAATGAAACTAAATATCAAGTATTTTACCCTGTTCCCTGATGTGATCCTGCGAAATAGCTATGTATGGTCTCATGGATCGATAGTCATTATGCCCGGACATGATCATGACATCCTGCACAGGGACACCCTTGGTCAGAGCGTAAGTGATAAATGTTTGCCGGGCAGTGTGCGTTGTCACAATCTCGTGAAAGTGCTTGCTGATCATCTCCCGCTTCCCACCTACATACGATTCCACCGTTACGTAGCGATCAATGTCCAGGTGAGTAAACAACTCTTTCAGGTAAACATTGTACCTCGGGTTGGACATCTTTGGCGTATCGTATCCGTATTTCACCAGTATTTTGTTGGCAGCGTCAAGGAGCGGCACCATAGCTTTAGAGTCGCTCTTCAGCTGCGTGTAGTTGATCAGCCCGTCCTTTACCCAGGAACGCTTGAAGAGCTGACTATCCGAATACCTCATGCCCGTACAGGCGCAGAAGACGAACAGGTCTCTTGTCTTTTCCAGGTACCCACCAAGTTCAGCATCGATGACATACTTGAGTTCTTCAGGAGTTAAGGGATTGGGATTGTCCGGAAAGCGGGGTGAGAATTTCATGAAAGATCGGTCCAACTGAGGCATTGTCCACTTATAGATCCCTCTCAAATACTTGATGTACTTATCCACGGTTGAATCCTTGTACTTCTCGACAAGGATCATGTACTGCTTAAAACGTCCGAACATTACCTGGTCAAAAGTATTGAAGTCCATAGTGTACTTGTCGAAATGCTCAAACCGGCGAAGGAGATCCATTAGCTGTATGTAATTCATGTATGTCCGGAGGCGGATATCAGAGTCCTTTGCCTTCATAAACTCATCGAACTTATCCCAGAATTTCGGACCTCTGTTCTGGGGTGCCTGAACCTCTTCTTTCTCCTTCTCTTTCAAAAGAAGAAGCTTATTATACTCCTGACGAACCATATGGCAGGTGGGCTCAAAACCAGCAGTACGTACTCGATGCGACGCGGTGAGCATATCATTCATGATGTCATCGGTAGCCGTTTTTGCTGCTTTAAAATCGGGGTGTTCCTGGTTCCATGACTTGGTCCTGGGATTATAAAGATTCTCCGTACTGTAGCGTGTGGAAATCTCAAATCGTTGTTGCTGGTGGGTGTACTTGACATAGATGAAGTCCCTCCATGCCATGATTCCGAACTTTGCCATTCTATTCTTTTAAACTACACCAGAAAGATATATATTTGTACACTTGTTTGTACACGTTTTTTGACGAAATTTACTTAATATATGCTTAACACCCAGGTAGCAATAAAAAGATATCCTTCTGTATGCCCCGCTTTTAGATAGCTATAGAGGACGCCAGGTTTTCATCCTGGTAACAGGGGTTCGATTCCCCTACGGACTGCAAATATCAACTTTAAACCCTCTGATAATCAGAGGGTTTTGTTTTTATGCACACCTTGAATGCACACCTTTTTCCGTGTCGTTTTTATTTTCTGTTGATATCCCCTGAAAATGAGTGATTTCCTTGGTATGTGGACACACGAAGTCTTTTATCCCCCATCCACCCAAGCCAGCGTAATTGTTGATGGACAAGTTTAAAAAATTGATATTTAGCAACATAGACGCATTATTGAAAATAGCAACAATTTAACCAAGAGATATTCATACAAGTTCAATTAACGAAATGAATATTGTAGCCGTAAGCATCAGCATTTGTTCCCCCACCTATTCATAGGTAATCCAGCATACCACCATGGCTGGATGTTTTAACAGCGATTATCATTGACTAATGTGGTCGGGAGTTGGTGTATCTTCGATTACCAGAGCACCCACTGCGGTTGTTAACGCCAATAATTACCGTCCTCTGCTTACTAATAACCAATAATAAAATGTGTTTATTCTCCTTGTTGTTAATGCAGGGTTGGAGTTGAACTCTGCGTCATTTCACCGTGGCTATTAACCACTATGTATCAGACTTGACTTTGACAGGGATTCCAATAAGGTTTCGGGGAATATGCCATCGTTCGAAGAAAGCCAACCCTTTGGATTTGGGCTGAAAAGAACCTAAAAACGATTTAGCGACAAGGCTAAATTTTCACAGTGATTGTCTTTTACAGTGGAGAATCTTTACAGTGTGGGTCTACTACAATCTTTCTTCTTACAATGGGACGCTGCACCTACTCACCATTCTCGAACGAATTTGCTTTATGCACACAGCATCACAAAAATAACATGAAT
>JAEORY010000130.1 GCA_016840645.1 Candidatus Borrarchaeota archaeon
CAGCACTCTCTGGATTGATTGACAATGGAACTCTTGCAGCAATTCAAATTATTAAGAATCTTTCACAATGCAAAGTTAGAGTTTTTTCTGTGGGAGGCTCACAAGCGATTGCAGCGATGGCTTATGGCACTGAAAGCATACCAGTTGTGTCAAAAATTTTAGGTCCAGGAGGACTTTACCCAACAGCGGCAAAATACATAGTAAGTGGGGATGTTGGAATAGATATGCTAGCAGGTCCTAGCGAAGCTATAATATTTGCCACAGACGAGACTATAGATCCAAAAGCTATTGCTTGTGAACTTTTTGCACAATCTGAACACGGAAGCGATTCTGCAGCAATTTGTCTTACAACTAGTAGAGATTTAGCTGAACAGGTAAAAATTCTTGTAGAAGAGTCAATCAAAGATTCACCCAGGAAGCGATATATAGAAGAAAGTCTAGGAAATTATGGTGCAATCATAGTTACTAAAAATGTAAGCCATGCCATTGAATTTATCAATGAATACGCTCCTGAACATTTGCTTATTCTCTCTAGTGACCCAAAACCTATTAGTAAATTGATAAAAAATGCAGGAACAATTCTTCTCAATACTCCAATACCATTTGAAGATTATGGTGGTGCTGGCTCAAATCATATTCTTCCAACAACAAAAGTTGCAAAATGGAGAACTGGATTGTCCATACTTGATTGCGGTAAGTTTGTTCCAATAGTCGAAGCATCAAGTTCTGCTGTTGAAGATTACGGTCCGATAGCGAAGATTTTGTCAGAAATGGAAAATCTACCTGCTCACTATAGATGCTTTGAATATCAACTTTGAAACTTACCGCTTCTTGAGAAAGAGTTATATATTCTTAAGAAAAATGCAATTGCGCGGGAATTGTTAGGTGAAGCTGATGTGGAGGAATCGTTTCCATCTATTTAACGAAGTTTCTTTCTGATTTTCACTCCATTAACGTGACCTTTGACCCCGCAAATAAGTTTTCGCAATTCATATCGTTAAACAGACTCATAGAGTGTTTAGCTTTTACTCAATTTGGTTAAGGTGTTGACAAAATGCAACAATTGAAATTAGTAATTCCTAAAGGATCACTAGGGGAACGAACGCTAAAATTATTTTCAGAGGCAAATTATGCCATCAAAGGCGATGACAGGACATACAGACCATACATAAATGATCCTGAGTTAAGTGTAAAAATCCTTAGACCACAAGAGATTCCCTCTTTGGTTGAACAAGGCGCACATGATATTGGGATAAGTGGTGAAGATTGGATTCGAGAATCCCAATCAGACGTAGAGATTCTAACAAAACTAGAATATGGACATGTGAAGATCGTATTAGCCGTTCCAGAGATATGGGAAGACGTAAAAAGTTTTTCAGATCTTGTAAGAAAATTTTTTGTAGAAGGAACTTCATTAAGAATTAGCACAGAATATATTAACACAGTTACAGAATATATACTCAAAAATGAAGAATATAAGGAACGATTTGGTGACAAAAAACCATTAGTTATTACCCCTTGGGGTAAAAGTGGTGAAAACCCATCAGTAATCCTGCAACTATCATTTGGTGCAACAGAATCTAAGCCCCCAGAAGATGCTGATGCGATCATTGATAACACAGAAACAGGTACAACCATCAGAGCAAACAATTTGAAAATTATAGAACAAATAGGTGACTCTCAGGCCGTATTATTGGCAAATATGGAGAGCCTGAAAGATCCTTGGAAACGAGAGAAAATGTCTGATGTGCTTACCTTATTGCAAGGCGTTGTTGATGCACGAAAACGGCTTCATATATTTATGAACGTCAAGGAAGAAAATGTAAACATTCTCCTTGCTACTTTACCTGCATTAAAACGTCCTACTATCTCTCCTCTTGCTGAAGAAGGATGGGTTGCACTCAATACTGTAATTCCTCGAGATTTATTTATTGAACTGATTCCTAAACTTAGAAAGCTTGCTCAAGGTCTTGTTGTACACACACCAAGACAAGTTCTTTCACTTGAAGAGATAAGAAAACTAAATACTTTCAAATCTGATAAGTAGGGAATTTAAATGGACTGGGAAAACCTCATTAGAGAAGAAACAAGAGCGTTGAAGCCATGGGAAGATCCAGCTCTTGAATTATTAAGCGAAAGTAAACCAATTGAAATAGTTCGTCTGAGTACCAGTGAAAATTACTTCATAGAGAAACAATGGCTAGATACATTATTCGAAGAAGTGATGAAAGAAGTAGACTTAAGAAGTTATCCTATTGAACGAAGTTTAAATGCACGTCGAGCAATGGCGGAATTTTTTGGCGTAGATGTAAACGAAATCGTTATTGGGAATGGTTCTGATGAACTAATTGAGTTACTCCCAAGAGTATTCATTGATCCTGGTGACGAGGTTGTAGCTATCGACCCTACTTTTTCTGTTTACAAAATTAGCATAGAATTGGCAAGCGGACGATATACCCCGGTTCCCTTAGAAGAGAATTTTAGTTTAGACAACAATGAGATAATTAAGGAAATTTCTGCCAAAACTAAATTTATTGTTATGTGTTCTCCAAACAATCCAACTGGCAATCAATTTTCTGAAGAACAAATAAGAGAACTACTTAATCAAACTGATAAAATCGTAATAGTGGATGAAGCATACGTAGAATTTGCAGATTACTCTATTTTGCCTTTAATTCGTGAATTTGATAATTTAATCGTGTTTAGTACATTCTCAAAATCGGCAGGAATTGCGGGTTTACGACTGGGATTTCTATTTACAAATAAAGCGTTAGCATCCTATTTTCTACGAGTTATTGGTCCATTTTCAGTGAATCTGATTGCTCAACAAATGACGATTAAGCTGCTTCAAAATTTTGACTATGTCCGCAAAAAGGCTGAAGAAATTAAAAAAGAACGTGAATACCTCGGAAAGGAATTATCAAAGTTTCCTGTTACAGTCTTTCCATCGAAAGCAAACTTTCTCCTTGTTAAAGTTCAAAGTGATGACCTATCAGCAACAGAAGTCGTCAACGGATTAATGAAAAAAGGAATCCTGGTTAGAGACCTAAGTAGTCACCCATTACTGGAAAATTGCTTTAGGACAGCAGTTGGAACACGAGAAATGAATACGATTTTGATTAACGCACTAAAAGATATATTTGAGGGAATTGAATGAAAAGAACAGCTAAAATCGAAAGAACAACTAAAGAGACTCAAATTTTTGTCAAAATAAATTTGGATGGAACTGGCAAAAGCGAAATTGATACGGGATATCAATTTATGGATCATCTTTTGACTGCACTCTCGAAACATTCCTCAATTGATATTGATATTAAAGCTAAAGGTGATCTTGCACATCATATAATCGAAGACATAGGTATATGCTTAGGTGCTGCTTTAGATAAGGCTTTAAAGGATAAAAAAGGAATTAGGCGGTTTGGAAGTACATATGTCCCTATGGACGAGGCTTTAGTAAGAGTTGTTTTGGATCTAAGCGGGAGACCTTGGCATACAGTTGAATTGAAATTCAAGCGAACACAGGTTGAAGATGTGGTGACGCAGGATATATATCATTTTCTGGTTTCGCTCATATATAACGCTCAGATGAATTTACATCTCACTACTATTTATGGCGAAGATGATCACCATATCGCAGAAGCCGCATTCAAGGCACTTGCATTGGCGCTTAAAGAGGCTGTTAGGATCGATGATTCACAAGCAGAAATCCCGTCAACAAAAGGTGTTTTTTAGTGGTGAATATCGGAATAATCAATTACGGTGCAGGAAATCTTCGTTCAATATCTAATGGACTACGAAAAGCAGGAAGCGAAACATGGATCATAACAACGCCTAGTGAGATAAAATCACTGGATGCTGTTATCCTCCCAGGCGTTGGTGCATTTCGTGATGCAATTAACAATTTAAAAGAGTTTATAGATCCAATAAAAGATACTGTAAACGAAGGAAAACCACTTCTTGCCATTTGTTTAGGATTACAACTCCTCTTTACTGAAAGTGAAGAAGGTGGGCTATATCAAGGGATGGATCTGCTTCCAGGAAGAGTAATCAAATTACCAGATACTGTGAAAATTCCACAAATCGGTTGGAACGATCTAGAAATCGTTAAGAAAGACAATCCATTATTCAATGGTAAATTTCAAATTAAAAACGGTGCGCTTGTTTATTTTGTTCACTCGTATTACGGCAATCTTAAAAAAGAAGACTTAATTATGGCAAAAACGGAATATGGTGTTACTTTCCCATCAGTTATCTCAGATGGGCAAATATTTGCCACTCAATTTCATCCAGAGAAAAGTGGCGAAGTCGGCTTGAAGATGCTGGAAAACTTCGTTGATTTCGTAAAAAGATAGTTTCTTTTTTAATATGGAAAATCAGGTGTTAAACAATGCAAATAATGCCAGCCGTTGATCTCAGAGAAGGGAAATGTGTTAGATTGACTAAAGGTAAACCTGGAACGGAAGAAACATATTATAACGATCCAATCGATGCCGCAAAATATTGGTGGGAACAGGGTGCTACAACTATCCATATAATCGATTTAGATGCCGCATTAGGTTTGGGAGATAATATAGAGATCATAAAAGCTATAGTGAAAGAAGTAGACGCCGAGTTCCAAGTTGGAGGTGGAATCAGGGATATCGAAAAAGCATTGACACTGCACAAACTTGGGGTGGAACGCGTTATCATAGGTACTTCAGCTGTGAAAAATCCAGAAATGATTACAGTGTTAAAGGAAAAAATCGGTTCGAAACACATTATGGTTGCTTTAGATCATGTGCAAGGTAAGGTTGCAATCAAGGGATGGAGAGACGTATCAACATTTACTGCCTTTGACTTAGCTAAAGATATTGAAGACAAAGGAGCAGGATCTATTCTTTTTACAGCGGTAGAAAGGGACGGCATGCTTACTGGACCTGATATTGAAAACACGGAAAACATGGTCCGTTCAGTGAACATACCTGTCGTTGCAGCAGGAGGCATTGCCAAGATTGCCGATGTAATGGCATTGAAACGAACTGGTGTTCATGGAGTAGTAATTGGGAAAGCTTTCTATCGAAATCGCTTTACCTTTAAAGAAGTCCTTAATGCCCTGAGATAGTCCATCGTTAAAATTCTTATAAACTTGTTTTATGCTACTAAAATTAATCGAATTTTGAAGATTTTTCATTAATTTCAGTCAAAGTATATAAGTATGTAATATACATACGCATATTTGTCTGAGAAATATCCGAAACTTAAATTTTAAATAAAGGGGGGAGTTTTTCGTGCCAATGATGAATATTGGCGATATTGAGATGTATTACGAAATCCATGGGGAAGAAAACGAGATTGATTTGGTTTTAATTCAAGGGTTAGGTCTTGATATTCTGTCTTGGTATTATCAGATACCCGAATTTTCCAAAAAATACCGGGTGATCGCCTTTGACAACCGAGATGTAGGAAGAACCACTAAAACAGATATTAGTTACACAATTGACACCTTTGCTGAGGATACCTACCAGCTTTTGAAAAAATTAGGAGTGGAGAAAGCCCACTTTCTCGGTTTTAGCATGGGTGGTATGATCGCACAGACCTTTGCTTTAAAGCACCCTGAAATGGTGAGGAGCCTTAATCTCTGTGCTACTGTTCCAGTCGGGACTGGAAGTGGGGTAAATGTCATAACCGTTTGGAAGGAGTTATATAAGATACTACCCCGAGAAACATACCTTAAGCAAGTGTTTCCGTGGATATGGACCTCAGTCCTCCAAAATGATGAGTTATGCAACACGATACTAGAGCAGTGGGTAAACGCTCCCTACATTCAACCAGCGGAGGCATTTGCCCGCCAGTGCGAAACAATAGAAAAATTCAATTTGTTAGAGCAACTAAATGAAATCAATACTCCTACACTCATCTTAGTAGGAAGTTGGGATATCCTAACGCCTGTATGGTTGTCGGAGTGGATGGATTCTCTAATTCCAAATACAGAGTTGAAAGTAATCCCCGAAACTGGACATCTGTACATCATGGAAAAACCAGAAGAATTTAACAAAGCAGTTCTTGAATTTCTCGAAAAACACTAAAAAAGTCTTTATAGGGATCAACAGTCTAAGAGTAAACCGAACAATCCCTAATCCTTTTTTTTAACTATGGAGTTTTAGGTCAACAATTTCAGGAATTACGTGTAGCCAAATGAAGAGATGAAAAAATATGCGTCAGGATATCACTTTTATTAGTGAAGGACTGCATTGCAGTGGCTGGCTTTACATACCTGATAATTTAGCCTCTGAAGATAAAGCACCTTGTATTGTAATGGCACCTGGATACTCAGCCGTGAAAGAAATGGGATCATCTTACTTTGCGGAGCGATTTGCGGATGCTGGGTTTGTAACACTAGTCTTTGATTACCGCTATTTCGGAGATAGTGAGGGCGAGCCTCGCGGTCAGTTATTCCCGCTTGAACAGCAAGAAGACTACCGAAATGCTATAACTTGGATCTCAGACCACTCTCAGATAGACCCTATGCGGATTGGGATATGGGGATCGTCTTATAGTGGTGGACTGGTCCTATATGTGGGAATTTTCGACAAGAGAGTCAAAGCGATAGTTGCACAAGTCCCTTCTGCCATGAATTGTGAGGCTAGGCGTGCAATGAATCCCGAAAGATGGGACTCGGTAGGCAAATGGCTGATTCAAGATCGTACAGAGCGTTATAGGACAAGTAAAATTAATTATATCAAAGTGGTGGCTCCAGAGGGGGAACCTTGTGTTTTAAGCCAGCCTGGGACATATGAAGCATATATGGACATCAGCAAAACTGCACCCAATTGGCGCAACCAGATCACAGTACAGTCCTTAGAAAAGCAACGTGAATTTGATCCAGTCAGCTTAATTCATATGATTTCGCCCACACCTCTATTAATGATTCCTGCTGAACACGATAATCTACTTCCTCTCGATCCTGTAGTTTCATCCTATGAGCGTGCTTTGGAACCTAAGTCCATCAAGATTTTGCCTTGTGCTCATTTCGATGTCTACAAAGAGCCTTGGTCTGTAGAGGCAGTCGAAGCCGCTATTGACTGGTTCAAAACTCATCTTTAATTATTGAAAGCACAGTTTTCTGTATATGAATTTGAAAAAGTAGTTAAAAGATTTAATATCAACGACAATTTTTTTATTTTGAAAAAATTGCGTGATAGGAGAATTTCACGTAGTTCAGAATAGTTCACAAGTAATACTGAAACTCAAAGGATAACGCTCGATCATCGCAATATTTTCGAGGGTTTAACAGATATTGTACTTAGTAGAGATGATTTAGCTGCACATACAAAGTGTAATGAAACATATAAAAATGAAGTAAATATCTGTAAGAAAACAACGCGGTACATTAAGGGGAGGGTCATCCCGAAAAAAACTCCAACTGAACTGGCACTTTCTATCCTTTAGAAATCTTGGGTGTCCCACCCCCCACAAAGTACCTAGACTTTTCAAAGGTCAAGATGTTAACAATTCTTGTCCGAACTTCGTTATTTTTTGTAATGTTTGTCTAATATCATCCTCAGTAGTCCGAGGGTTTATCGTACACATTCTGAGAACTACCCTGTCTCTTAATTGAGTGGTAGCGACCATAGCATATCCATCGATTATTATTTTGTCAACTATGCTTCTATTTAACTCGTTTAGCCTTTCATCAGGTAAATCACTAATAAATCGAAATGTAAGAATCCCCATCTGTGCTGGCGTTACAACTTCGAGTAACGGATTTTCTCTAATAACATGTTCGGTATACTCGGCTAATTTGAATCCCTTTGTTACAGCACGTCTAAAAGCATCAAGTCCAAAGCATTTTAGTGACATCCACAATTTCAAGGCACGAAAGCTTCTTGTTAATTGAGTTCCATAGTCACAAAAATTAATTTCTTCTTGTGATCTATCAGTATCCTTCAAGTACTCTGGTAAAATACGAAAAGTATCTTTAAGTAGCATACTATTTCGAACAAGTAGACAACTGATTTCATAGGGCTGGAAAAACCATTTATGAGGGTCAATAACAAGAGAATCTGCTTGATCTATACCTTGCAACAATTTTTCCCCTTTCGAATTTAAAATTCCAGCCGCACCAAATGCACCGTCTACATGTAGCCATAAATCGTCGTTCCTGCAAAAACTCGATAAGTCCAGCAAGGGGTCAACAGAACCTGTATTAGTAGTTCCTGCATTAGCAACAACGCAGAAGGGAACCTTGCCATCTATCTTATCTTCTGTAACTTGCTGTGAGAGCAAGTCAATCGAAAGTCGAAAACTATCATCAGAGTGGATTTTACAACAATTCTCTTCAGAAAATCCAAGAACTTTTAGACCTCTTTCAACGGATGAATGAGTTTGATCGGAGAAATAAACAACAGAGTTAGCAATTCGATCTTTTAATTTTACGCGTCTAGCTACTGCAATTCCTATCAAATTGGCAGCCGACCCTCCACTTAAAAATAATCCTCCCGCTTCTTCAGGCATTCCAAAAATTCTTCTTAACCAATCAACTGTCACTAATTCAATTTGAGCTGCTGAAGAGCTTTCTAGCCATGTCCCAGCAAAAGGATTAAACCCAGCAACTAGAGCATCAGCTAGAACGCTTATAAAATTATTTGCAGTTGGCACAAATGCAAAGAAACGGGGATGATCTGTATACATAATATTTGTAAAAATTTCCTTTTCAACAATTTCGAGAATATGCTCTGGATTCGTGCCATGATCAGGAATTGGCTCCCGAAATGTTTTTTCCATGTCTAACCGAGAGGCCTTTCGTGTTACTGGTTTATTTCTAAGCTCCTCAAAATGCTTGACAATTATGTCTACGGCTTGATAACCAAGTTTTTTCATTTGATCCTTCGATAATTGAAGATAATCTTCAGACTCTTGATTCAATTTTATTTATTCATCTAGTATAAAAAATTTTGTGTGAACTACCCCACCCTGACGGATGGGGCTTCCTGCGAGTCCTCCGAACCATATCCACAACTGGGACTGGGTACTTTCGTTTTACCTTTGGCTGTGTGTCG
>JAEORY010000131.1 GCA_016840645.1 Candidatus Borrarchaeota archaeon
ATAATCTTACAATGAGATCAAAAAAAGAAAAGATTAAGCACAAAGAACTAACATCAGTAGAAAAAGATGCTTATGCGAGTATTGATCATTTGCTAAACTTTCTTGGTTCTCAACTCCCGGAAGGAATGCAATTAGAACTAGACGATATTGCATTTCGGATTATTTTTCAGCCAGAGCGAAAAAAGGCATATGGTTATGTAAGTGCTCTAAATGGAGAATTGAACGTCAAGGGGTTCGAAGCTATTCGAGGAGATTGGACAGAATTCGCGAAAAAAGTTCAGTTAAAAGTGATTGATATTCTCCTTCGAAGTATTGAGACAAAAGCCTTGGTTGACGCAAAACGGTTTGTAATAGATGCGTGTCGTGTACTCTTAGAAAGTCCAGTTGACGAAATAAAGGAAGATATCATTCAATACGCTCCAATAAGTAGAGCTCCATCAAAATATAAATCAATCACACCAGCTGTTGGTGCTTTTCTGCATTATTGTAATGCTTATGGACTTGATCCTGAAAAAGAGTGGCGGAAAATCGCAAAATTTCCTTATCTTATACTCAAGGGTGAAGGGCCTCAGTATAAACGTGCTAGACATCCTGATCTATTAAATGGCACAGAGATAGATAGAGACCAGTATATCTTAGAAGTACTAGGAGCGGTATCAAAATTTGGCGTTCAACTTAGTTTAGATGAAATTAAAGGTAAAGGAAGAAAAACTACACTATTTGATTTTGTATGAAAATAGAATTTAAATCATCTTACGTAACATTACTACATCTTCAAGTGTCTGACTTTTTGTCAAGCCACAATTAGTGAACCCGAGCTTCTCATAAAAAACTTTAGCGCCTTGATTTGTTGGGCGAACATATAGAAAAACGGAATTGCAGCCATTATTTTTCAAGAATTCACATGCTTCCTGCACAAGCATTGAACCAATACCATGTCCTCTAAATCCCTCTCTAACGGAAAGTGAGTTAATATAACCATCATCGGATCGTGTCGACGCATTTATGCATCCAATTATGTGTCCCTGACTTGATCGTGCTACAAACCACTGACAAGGACGCTGTTGACCGTCGATATAACAATCTAGTTCTAAGGTGTCTAATGAACTCAAAGTATCAAATGAGTTTTTTAGAATTGCTCTTAGGCCTATTCTATCTTCATGATCCGCCTTTTTTAACTCAATGTTCATTCTTATCAACCTTTATTCCATCATCTTCATTACAACAGCGTCTTTTCCATCTCCATAATAGTTTCGTAGAATGTGTACATAGTTGAAACCTAGTTTACGATACATTTCCCTTGCAGCCTTATTTGTCATTTTTACTTCTAATCGAAAATTTGTAGCACCAGCATTTTTTAATTGTTTAATAAGTTCTTTAATAAGTTCTAAACCTATACCTAGACGTCTATTATTTGGATGAACTGCAACTGAAATGATATGGCCTACGGTTCCTTCTCTAGACGATTTAAGAACTCCAATACAATATCCTATAATAGAAGATCCTTCATTTTCTTGTGCTACAAGAAAGAAATAACGTTTAAAATCTCCTAGCATTTCTAAATGCTGTCTTGTATATCTTTCGCTTTCTGAAAAGCAATTTTTTTCTATTTCATAAATTGATGGAAGGTCCTTTTGATTATACGGGCGTATAATTATTGTAGCCCCTTCTTTAATTGCAGATTCAGTCCCTTCATTATTATCGTTCTGCATCAAATTCATACTTCTGAAAACCCTCCTTACGAGTAATTAAGCAAGAAAGCACCACCGCTTCAGCGTGGTGATGAATGGCGTGAGTGTTCACTTTCATTATTTGCATCGAGGGGTCGCCCTAATAGTTATAAGGTGGTATGACGAAGATACCAACTGCAATTGGAGGGATAATACGCACACTTGCATACAAGGTGCATACTACGATTGCATCTCGATCATTAGCAGTACCTACGGGACGTAGGGAATTTAAGCCTGTGGAGACTGAATCCTCTACTGCGGCAGTGGAATACCTCAATAGTATTCCCTAGGTCACAGCAAGTTCGGTCTGAGAAGCAGGAAGCTTCACAGTTTTAGCGTGAGGTAGTTCACATTTGTATAATAATGCTCCATGTGATGGAGCGTTTATTATATTCAGTTAACTGTCCTATTCAATCATCTACTGGAAGATATTCTTTTTTAATTTCTTAATAAAGACGTATATAGACAAAACGCATATTACATGTCCATAAATCATTGTCGCATGACAGGATCTCATACCTTATAAAAAAAATTCTCCAATATCTTTCTTAAATTTCTCGGTCAAGCTTTTATACAACTTTGCAAGAAGACCCCTCAACTTTTTGGGGGGATGAATTGCGTAGCTATCGTTGCACTTTTTTTCACGGTATTCTGGTTGGCGAAGCTTTTTTAAGTCTAGTGTCCCATCGTTTCTTAGGGTGTGGTAGAGGATGGTCTTGGAACTTCAACTTGCCAATCCATTAACAGTCTGCAAGACGCTAGTACTTCCTGTTGATGACAGAATCACCAGAACGAAAGTGAAGTTCCTCGACAGACTTACGGCACGGCTCACTTACGGGGTGCAATTGTTTCTTGAAAAAATCATTACTGAAAACATAACAAGTGTTAAAGAGGCGGAAAAATACCGCCAGTACATACAAACCCTGACCGGGCTGTCGTCAGGATTCCTACAAGCCTGCCGCGATAAGGCTCTCTGGATGTTTAAATCATATCGGGAACTACATCATGACTGGCAACAAGATATTTACCGTCTGGAAAAGTCCATCGCCACCTGTAAAGAACGTCTCGCCAGGAAAAACACCGCTAAAGATGTGAAACGGTTGCGAAAATTCCAGCACAAACTTTACCGCTGGAACAAGAGGGAACCCTCGCCACCGACTATCAGGGGGAAGGTACCAATCATGTTTGACTACCGTGTAGGAGACATAGCACCTCCCCGCACCGCAAAGGAGTTTGCTCTCTGGGCGAGAATTTCCACCCTTAAAAAGGGTGAGAAATTACACCTGCCGCTGTATATGTATCAGTATGCCGTGAAGCATCTTCATGACAAAGAATGGCGAGTTAAGTCTTTTCAACTCGTTAACAACTACAGATTGAAACGCTACGAAGTGCATGTCGTTGTGGAAAAGGAAGTACAACCGGTGTTGAAGTCACTGTCTGGCATCGACTTGGGCTTGAAGCGGTTGGCGACGGCTGTAACGTGCGAGTTGGAGGGCGATGCCAACGTCATATTCTTTAACAAGGAGAATTATAAAGAGTTCTTCATCCATATGCGCCAACTGAATAATAGGATCGCTAAATTACAACGGTTAGGGAATTATGCAGTAGTGAAGAAACTCTACAGTAAGCGGAAGAATTTCACCAAGGACTTCAGGAGAAAGTTGGCGATAGCTATTGCCGAGCACCTTAAAGGTTCGTTGGTGGTCATAGGCTACCCCGACAAAGTGCGTAATTGCCACTACAAGGGATCGGGGCACCGAAGGAACAGAAAACGGGTGAATCATTGGGCGTTTAAGGATTGTGCCGATCGTATCGCGATGGCGGTGTTAATGCGAGACGGAAGCCCCGTGGTGATCAACGAGTGGTGGACTACCCATCGTTGTTCGATTTGCGGTTCGCGCAAGGTGGATGTCAAAGACAGGGTATTCAAATGTCTAAAATGCGGATTTATCGCCGATAGAGACGTAAATGCCGCGTTCAACATCCTGATAGATGCTCTGAAGTGCCTTACCGGGTTGAAGAACCACAAAGATCGTAAAAGTGGTAGGACAAAAACCAAAGTGTTCCTTCAAGGAACGGGGGGTGAGGTGGATCACCCCGAACTGTCGATGAGCGGGTTCTTGCTCTCTCTCGTAGGGACAGCTCAACAATCCGTGAGGGCAGAAGCCACCTAACTTGTTGGGTGGCAGTTCACACAAGCACTTGAATATTATTTAAAAAACTCAGTTAATCTATTAATCCGAAATTTTGGTAGGTGAAAAAAATGGATGCATTTTTAGTTAGCGATATTAAAGCAAGATGGATTCTTGACTCAAGGGGAAATCCAACTGTTGAAGTTGATGTAATAACTCGTGACGGGTCCGTAGGAAGAGATGCAGTCCCTTCTGGAGCATCGACAGGTGAACATGAAGCCGTCGAACTACGTGATAAAGAAAAAGCGTTTAGAGGAAAAGGGGTTTTAAAAGCTCTAAAGAACATAAACGAAATCATAGTTCCAAAAGTCATTGGTATGGACGCAAGAGAACAAGAAACGATTGATGAGCTCATGATTGCGTTAGATGGTTCTGAAAATAAAGGAAATTTAGGAGCAAATGCCATTCTTGCAGTGTCTATGGCAGTAAGTCGTGTTGCAGCACTTTCTTCCTCTAAGTCACTTTATATCTACCTTAAAGAACTCATACAAGCGTCAGGTTCTGGAAGTGATGGACAATTCTTGTTACCTACTCCACTCTCGAATGTAATTAATGGAGGAGAGCACGCTGGCAATGACTTAGCAATCCAAGAATTTATGATTATGCCTATTAATTTCAAAACGTTTAAAAACGCAATTCAAGGCGTAAGCGAAGTTTATCAGGCACTTAAAGGAGTTCTGACGAAAAAATACGGTCCAATCGCTCGGAATGTTGGTGATGAAGGTGGTATGGCTCCACCTATGACATTTACTACTGATGCCCTAGATGCCCTTATTACAGCCATTGAAGAGGCAGGGTATAGGCCCAAATCCGATTTTGTTTTAGCCATGGACGCGGCTGCTAGTGAGTTCTTCGAAAAGGGCGTGTATAACATCGATGAAAAGAAACTCACAGCTGTGGAATTGTTGGAAGTCTATTCAGAACTTGTAGAAACTTATCCTATAGCTAGCCTTGAGGATCCTTTTGATGAAAATGACTATAATAGTTTTGCCGCACTAACTAAAGCACAACCATCCCTTCAAGTAGTTACTGACGACCTAACGGTTACAAACCTAAAACGACTTAAAACAGCCATTGACCTTGATGCTGGAAACTGCCTTCTTCTCAAAGTAAATCAAATAGGTACACTTACTGAAGCTATAGCTGCAGCTAAAATGTCTTATGAGAACAATTGGGGTGTTGTTGTAAGCCATCGATCTGGAGAAACAGAAGATTCTTTCATTGCTGACCTCTGTACTGCGCTCTCGTGTGGTCAAATTAAAACAGGTGCACCATGTAGAAGTGATAGAACAGCGAAATACAATCAACTGCTTCGAATCGAAGCTGAACTCAAAGAAAATTCAGAATACGCTGGTAAGAATTTTGGAACTGCCTATAAACGATATCATTAGATGTATCTGCACAAGAGTTCAAGGTATCTCAATAGTCTATATAATTCTATAGAGAAAATAGAGGAAATATATATAGTGCTTAAACACGATTCCTTTCTTAATAAAAAAAATGTCATATTGGGTATTTTTAAATGCTCAAACATCAAAAAGAAAATAAATGTTTTCGGAACTCAAATTTTCAGAGAATAAAAGCAATTAATGGTAATGATCTATCATGATAGAATCTCAAATGCAAGGAAACCATAACGTTGATCATCTTGATTTCTTTACAGCGTTATCGCAATTCTATTCTGCAGTCGAGCGTACAAAAAAACACTTAACATCGCCAGCACATTGTACAACATCTGAGCGAAAATCTTTTGCCGTTAAATTTCCTATACTTAAACTTTATCCGCTCTTCGAAAATGTAGCAAAGTATCGGTCGAAATTTCCTGAACTAGCGCTTCATGACGTAGTCTTAGCATGGCAAACAGTGTTTTGGATGGCTGAACATCATCAACTCGAAACAATCTTCGAGTATTTCTTTAGAGCATATGAATTGCTTAAGACTCTTCACGAGTCTTTCAACAAATAACTCCTTTTGTTTTTTTATTTAAAATCAGATGTCATTTCCAGTGATTTTTAACTCTAACAGCTTCATTTTCGCCCGGCCACGGCGGCATAGTTGTTATTAAAAATTTTAATGGTTCACTTCCTGTGTTGCGGAACTGAAAATGGGTGCCTGTGGGGATTGTAATACAGACGCCATTCTTGATTTCGACAACTTCCTCTCGTTTTCCTTGTTTCCGCCAAACCTCGCCTTGACCTTCGATAAAATACCAGACTTCTTCAACGGTTTTATGACAAACAGCCAGTGATATTTCATGTGGGGGGAGAGTACAATGCACTGCACTGCCGCCCTTCATTGTTAACAGAAGTCGAATTTCCGATCTATCTGGTGCTATTATATCGTATCTGGTGGGTAGACATTTGGTTTCGAAATCTATGTTGTCTTCCTTATTCAACAAAACACCTCAATAAAATCCATATAATTACTTCAAGATATTCTATTTTGGATAGAAAATGTCAAAAGTAAAGGGAGTCAACTATACTTAGCCAAAATCTTTTAAGAGGTTTATTAGCCTCCTTGAAGGAGATCTAAAAAGATTATCTCATCAATTCCTTCATCTATTAAAAGTATATAAATAATTAAAACTCTTCTTTATTTTTAACTTTCATCCCTTCTAACTTTCATCTCTTCTAATTGGAGGAAAACCCTTATGACGGAGATTGATAGAGAAAAACTTTATGTTATCTTTTTCGATGAACTCACAAATGAAGATCTCGCGCTAGTAGGTGGAAAAAATGCTAGCCTTGGAGAAATGATTCAAAAGGTTAATGTCCCGATACCTCCAGGCTTTGCAGTTACGTCACACGCATATCAAACCTTTATTGAATCAGTATCAGGTCTTAAAGAGTTTATTGCCTCTGAAATAAAAAAGGTTCAGGTAACACTCGAAGCTAAAGATGATGTAGAGGCGAAAATCAAACAGGCTGAAACTGATGAAGATTTCGGCGAGGTTGCACTTCTCACTGTGATCTTCCAAGAAAAGCAGAAAGAGTTCGTCGAAACGCTTCAAGAAGTTGGACATGATATTCGCCTGAGAATGATTCAATCAGAAATACCTGATGACATCAAACACGCTATTGCCGAAGCGTACAAAAAACTAAATGCAACATTAGGAACTACTAATGTTGATTGCGCGGTTAGATCATCCGCAACTGCTGAAGATCTCCCAGAAGCCTCATTTGCTGGTCAACAGGAAACGTACCTTAATGTCACAAAAGAAGCTAATATCCTTGAAAAAGTAAAAGAATGCTTCGCTAGTCTTTTCACTAATCGTGCCATCTCTTATCGAGAGGATCAAATGCACTTACAGAAACTTAAAGTTTTAGAAGCCGAAAGACAAGGCAATTTAGAAAAAGCAGAATATCATAAACATATTATAAATGCCGTTGATCACTTTTCCGTAGCTCTGTCGGTCGGCGTACAACAGATGGCTCGTTCTGATCTTGCTTCCAGTGGAGTTATTTTTACTTTAGACACCGATTCTGGATTCAGAGACGTGGTTTACATCACAGGAACTTGGGGTCTAGGCGAATATGTCGTACAGGGCACCGTAAACCCTGATCAGTTCTATGTCTTTAAACCTACTGCAAAATTGGGCTATAACGCCGTTATCGATAAAAAGGCTGGCAATAAAGATAAAAAACTAGTGTATAGCACACGAGGAGGTACTGTCGAGCAACAGGTTCTTCCAGAAGATCAGGTTAAATTCGTTCTTTCTGATGAGGAAGTAGTTCAATTAGCTAAATGGTCAATGCTAATAGAAGAACATTATGGACATGCGATGGATATTGAATGGGCAAAAGATGGCATCACCGGTAATCTCTACATCGTTCAAGCTCGCCCTGAAACTGTCCACGAAATTAAAGTAGGCAATGTATTAAGAACGTATAAGTTGGCTGAATCTGTCTCAGAAGACGATATTATACTTACCGGTGAACCCGTAGGCAGTATGATAGGTCAAGGAATCGCAAATGTTATAGAAGATGCATCACGTCTCAGTGAATTTAAGCCGGGTGAAGTACTCATCACAGAGCAAACAAACCCTGATTGGGAACCTGCTATGCGAATTGCCGCTGCTCTCATCACTGAACGCGGAGGACGAACAAGCCACGCAGCTATTGTATCACGCGAACTCGGTCTTCCCTGTATTATCGGTACACTCACTGCAACAAAGTTACTGAAAGACGATGATGAGGTAACTGTCGATTGTAGTGAAGGAATCGGCCGCATCCTCAGAGGTCTCAAAAAATTTGAAATCAAAGAAATAGACTTAGCTGAACTCCCAGAGACTAAAACACAGATAATGTTGAATTTAGGAGTTCCAGATTCAGCTTTTGTATATGGACAATTGCCTCACCATGGAGTTGGCCTGGCACGATTAGAGTTTATCATCAACGACCATATCCAGTTCCACCCAAAAGCACTTCTTGATTACTCGAAATATAAGCAAACTGTTGAACTTATCGATGGTATGTATAAAGGAGAGGTAGGCCGAGAGAAACTGAAAGATTTACGCGAATTAGTTCGGCTCATCGAGGAAAGGACAGCCAACTATGAAAACAAAGCCGATTATTTCGTCGATAAATTAGCCCAAGGGATTGCACGAATAGGCGCAGCTTTCTACCCTTACGATGTTATCGTTCGTTTATCTGATTTTAAAACTAACGAATATGCCAACCTTATTGGCGGCGAATTTTATGAGCCGCATGAAAGTAACCCGATGATCGGTTGGCGAGGTGCAAGCCGCTACTACGCTCCTAACTTTAAAGATGCGTTTGCTCTTGAGTGTAAAGCCCTTACCAAAGTCAGAAAGTTAATGGGCCTTAAGAATGTCAAAGCAATGGTTCCATTCTGTCGTACTCCTGAAGAAGGGCGAAATGTCATAAAGGTGATGAGCGAAAATGGCCTCGTGCAGGGAGAAGACGGATTAGAAGTCTATGTCATGGCTGAAATTCCAAGCAACGTGATTTTAGCTGAGGAATTTGCAGACGTATTTGACGGATTCAGCATTGGGTCCAACGACTTAACCCAACTAACTCTTGGCTTAGATAGGGACAGCGAGCTGGTAGCACACATTTTCGACGAA
>JAEORY010000132.1 GCA_016840645.1 Candidatus Borrarchaeota archaeon
TGATTTTTATTGTAAGTTTCTGCGCTCATAATCTCCTCTTTATTTAAACATATTATTAAATATCTGCCTAAATAAGAAATATAAAAAATGGTGGACCCGGCGGGAGTCGAACCCGCGTCCGAAGCAGTCTTAGTTTGAGTCATTCACAAGCTTGTCTAATTTACTATCACAAATTAGAAAAGATAGCCGGTTTTCCCTGCGCTTACCGACCTGTTGCGCTCCACCAATATTGGTCTGACTGTCCTAGCAATTTCTCTCTAAGTGCCACCAGACTGTACGATTTAAGCCTGTCTTTCTAACCACCGTAGCAATATTGGGTAACCATTTTGATTTTTACAACTTATCTGTTGTTTTGCTTAAATTGGATAGATGGCTTTAAGCGGCCACCCGATTACGCCGCGAGTGCGACTGCTTCGAAGTGTGTGTTGTTGTTTGCAACTATTGTTTTTGAACTTTTAAGGATGTATCTTTCCTGCTTGCACTCTCCCCTTGATTCTACCCCGTCGAAACCATTTCAGGCCCTTATTTGTAAATATATTGTGTAAATATTATCATGAATGCTAAAAAGGTACAAATCAAAGTCTTTTGAGTAAACATTGACTCACCTAAATAAAACCAAGTCATAATAGGAAATGTCAAATATGACAAAGAAAAAGCAATAAATCTGCTTGTCCAGAGTTCTCCGGTGGCCGCCATAAAAAATTTAGTAGCGTACCAGTAGGCAAAACCGCAAGGAACTCCAAAGATTATATTAGAAAGAATTGGCCGATCTTTCCAAAACTCATAAACAAATTGTAAATTATGTGTGTACCAAGCGAGAATATGACCTGCAACGACAAGCAAAACACCGTACACGATATTAGAACTAAGCATGCCTTAAGTATTCTCCACAACAAGTCATTCATTCAAAAGATACGTGTTCTTTTAGAATATTGTCAATTTGCACAATAGTCCAGTGAATTTTAGCCGCATGATCAACTTCTTTGATTAGCGCATTTTTATTTGACTTATAATCTCTTAATCTTTGATAATCGTCAATAAGCGCTTTTCTTAAATTTAGTAGTTTGTCTAAATCTTCTTTATTCATTTTTAATTCCTTTTTTAAACCATTCAGGTGTAGAAGCTCGAGGCTCCCATTTTGCAAATCTTACCTTGTCTTTGATATAGTAATTTCTATAAGACTTGACAACATCTACTATACCCTGCGAATTCAACATTTTATACTCTTCTTTCATGCAAACAGGAAAGTCTGACAAGTGACTATTTGAAATTCCTACAGGTAGATTTTTTGCAAGCCATTTTGCTTCATGCTCAGTCTTGTGATTTCTTTGATAGCGATTAGAATATTCTGCTAGCAAAGCCTGACAAAGTGATAATTGCCACTTATAGTTTGAAATATTTTCTGACGTCCATATTGTGCACGGGTGCCGCAAATGAGACATTTTCCATGGAGGCTGTAATTCTTCTGCAGTGTGTTCGTATGCCCATTGCTGGGCATCACGAATTCTTTTGAAATCGTTAACTGTCTTGTTGTGAGATTTTAAGAGATGAATCCAGTGAGCAGCACACAGCATTTGCGCGCTTTCTAAGATCATTTTAACAACGTGCTTGTTGCAGTGAAATCTTGCTGCTTCTTTTGGATCTAGAGAAAGTACAAAAGTATTCATTAGACCTACGCAGAGCCTCCCAGAATTAATAGCTCAACAATCTTTGCAGTAACCAACGGTTCTGTTGTGGCGTAGCTCTGTGTGTAATCTCCGTCCTTTAAGAGGGTATAAATCTCATGGTCGTTTCCGCCCTCTTCACAAGCGTCCCCAATAAAAATCATTTCTTTAAACTCGTCTAAGTGTTTTAAGACGTATGTTTTGTCCCAGCCTTTTGGAAATATATCAAAACTTGTAGAGCCGCCTAATGCAACTTGCAGATTTATTTTTTTCTTATCTATCGCTTCTTTGATAAAATCGACATATTGTTCTCTAATTTTTTCTTTTTTATCAGCTTCAATCCAAGCTTTTCTTTCCTTGTCACTAGCAGATCGACCGATTGGACACCAGTTTAACATAGAGCCTCTATAGTGAAAAAACGTGCCTGTGTAAGGTAATTCATGTTTTAGGGAAATTAAAAGCTGTCCTGAAAAAAGAGTCTGTAAGAGATATCGATAATTTTCTTCTCCTACTTCATCAATCATATCAGCAGAGTATTGGCATTTAAATCTGTTATTTTCCCATTTGTAGTACTTAGTTCCGTTACAAGGAAAAAGATGCAATGTGCTTAATCTAATACCTCCAATATCTAACGCAGGTTTAATTTGCTGCCTAACGTATTCAAAATCTGACCCTGTAACAATTCCAATTTCGTATTCTTTTTCTAATCGCTTGAGAGTCCTGATCATATCTGGCTCAATTTGCTTTCTGGCTGGCGTTAGTGTGCCGTCCATGTCAAATAAAACAATTTTACGCATTGTCTTCTCCTCTTAAAAGCCAAGACGAAGATTGAATTTTATTACCTAATCCATCGATTAGCTTGATACCAAGTTCTTCGCAGACCGGTCTTTCAGGAATAGTATCATTGTTTTGATCTCCACCATTTGCAAAAAAGATTTCATATTTATCTTTAAAAATTGCTATCATTTCTCTAAGAGACTTGCAAACAGTTCTATCTTGATCGCAAGATAAAAATGTCATATCAACCCCTTTGATATTGCTAACAATAAATTCTCTCTCCGATTCAGACATAAAAGGCTTGGACCCTTTTAGCTTTCTCTGAAGATCGTTGTTTACAATTACACAGAGTACGTCTCCTTGTAATTTTGCATTCTGAAAATACTCTATGTGACCTTTGTGTATTGGATTAAAATATCCAGACACAATAATCATTTTTTGCATAAATTCTCCTATGCAATTATATTATTTTGCAATCTAAAAATTTACAGTCTAGCTAAATCTTGCAAGAGCAGGAATGCCTACTAGCTTAATTTCCGAAAACCCTTCTTCTGTTGTCGGAGGATTGTATCTTTTAATTGCACCATCCACAACTCTTCCCGGTATAGTCTTAGATCTTTTTCCGCCAGACGTATTTCTAATTTCTTCTGCTCTAACAGCAACACTTCTCTTAATCGCTTCTGCTTCTTCTTCAGACCAACCTTCAAGGTTGTTTGAAAAGACATAAGCCTCTTGATTAAAGTTATTTTTTATAGTTTTGTCTACAACAATTTTTTGTATTTTTTCACCCTTATCTCTACCTAAAATCGCAAGAGCAATTTCTTGACGATGGCCATCTCTTTCATCTTTCGACGTGCTAACCATGTCTATAATCAAAGGTAAATTGGACTCTAAAGATGAAATGTCTCTTCTCTTGTTTGAAAAAGCTTCTCTAGCATTATCGCTTATTTCTTTTACTTTAGGATAATAAAGAGGTACAAAAAATTCAGGCGGGACGCCGTAACCTCCCTCTGTGTGAGGAAGAAGAACTTTTATGTAATCATCGACGCTAAAAGGCTTTACTTCTCCAAATCTGCGGACTTCTTCTTCATTATTCTTATTATAATCTTCGCATATAGAGTCTAGACTTAGAAGATAGTCTTTAATTTCTTTTCTAATGTCTGAATTTTTATTTTCTAAATCGCTTCTAGACGCAGGTAAAGGAAAGGGCCTGGGGACTATTTCAGCAGGAGGCTTTTTAAACATATCATCATATGTTCCTATGCCTGATTCTTCAGCAAATTGCTCCATAATGTCATCGCTGCTAAGCTTTTGATATGTAACTCCTTGATTTTCTTCACCAAAATTTTGATTAATCCAGGTAGACTTTCCAACTGCAGGAGGACCTATAAGAAAAATAAGACGACGTTTTTGTGATACTTGCTCATTCAAGTATCTTCGCCATTCTTTCATAATTTCTTTCATTCTAGCCGATGCCCTCGAAAGCGACAGTTCCACCAATAGAGCCTGTTAAAATAGGAAATTCATTTGATTCAATAGTTGACAAACCAGCCATCAAGCTAAAACTACAATCTCCTGCACCGTCATTGCGCAAAAACAAAGACTTGCATCTTATCTCCATTCTTGGCGTCATGTCATTTCCAGAAAGAACCATATAATTTGCCGTGATGTCAGCATTGACACCGTCTTCTGTAAACCCTAAACGCATAGGGTTTGCTGATGTATTTTGAACTACAAAAAATCTTGTTACAAAAGGAAAAGTTATTTCTATAGGCGTAGCTGTTACTTCTCCTCCTACCGAGGCAGTAACAAAAGGAATGCCTGACAATTGATATGCTGGGACTGAATTAGGTCCTGCTTTTGGGTGATTAATAGCCATTAGTTTATCTCCTGATCATAATCGATTTTTTGAACTGTTGTTATGAGTGTTGTCATTGCCTTAGAAGCTTTTTCAAATTCTCTGGTCACCAGCGCAAATTCTTCTAAAGAAAGAGACACAGTAATTCTATCAATCTGTAGAATTATTTCTCCAGATTCTGCATCATAAACGGCAATATCAGACAGAGGATATATGTTATTTAAGTTCATCTATACTATCTATGTACCACTCTTCTAAAGATCCTTCACATAAAATTACAAAAAAATCTTTATGCATCTTTGACGGTCGTATCAGCAGCCCTTGTTTCTTGTGAACTTTGTGTTGAACGAGAAACTTTTGGTCTTCTCTTTCTTTTTGGTGCAGGTTTTGAAACTTTTTCATTTGCCAATTCTTCTTTTACCTGCTTTATTTTAAGATCTTTACTATGCTTTTGTAAAATTGGTTTTTTAATGACCAAATTAAACTCTTTTTCATCTATGGGTTCACAACCTCTTTTATCGCAATAGTCAAGCAGCTGTTGATAATCTTTTATTCTCTTCAGGATTAAAAGCTCTTTTAAGGTTGTTCTTTTTCTTTTAAGATAATCTTTTAGTTTAGTTGACATCTTGACTCCTTTGAATATTAAGATTTAAATAGAATGTTTCTATGTTAAATATACTCTTTAAAACTTCTTTTGAGTCAGGACCCCAATTGTCTTCTACACTTAAAAGCAAAATTGTAATGTCATCTTCAGTTATCTGCTTTTTATTTGGATTATTTAAATACTCTATTACATGATTAATAAGTTTGGAAAGCTCTTCTTCGTCCCAACCTACTGACTCTAGCAGCGCAGTTTGATGATGAAATCCTAAAAGATCTTCAGGAGTCATAAGTGGGAAAGACGATTTCAACTCGCATCTCCTCTCATAAACTGAATTACAGCATCTTGAAACCGCGGGTCTTTTGCAATGCGAGTGATTTCTTTTTCATCACAATCAACATCGTATACATCGACGACATCTTTTGCAATTTTTTTAAGTGCATTAACAAAAACATTTCTCGCTGTTGAATGATTCATCTTGTGACCTTGTTCAGTCATCTTACTAGAAATAACGTGATAAGAGTCTCCTCCAAGTGATTTACTTGTAGAATATCCAGACTCCATCTTGTGTCCTTTAGGCATCGGCATGATTATTTCTCCTCAACTTCATAAATGTTTTTATCGTCTTCTTTAACTTCTTCAATTCCAAATCTCATTCTTAAAACTAGTTCTTCGCGCTTAGTTAAAGAAGAAAGTGAACTAATAATCGCAGCTCTGATCTTTTGATTATCAAGCAAGTTGTCTACAGAAACTGCTTGTTCATCTTCGATAGTTTCTCCTAGAGTTCTACCATATTCGTCATTAACAGGTGTGTCAATTGAAATTGTATATTTTGACTTGCTGCTTTTGATCGCTTCTTTTACATGTTTTTCAGAAATATTAAGAATTTCTGCAATTTCTGCAATCGAAGGTTCACATCCAAAGTTTTCTTTATACTCTTTCTGAACAGACCAAATTTTTCTTGCATTAGATAAAGTATGAGAAGGCACTTTAAGTTGTGTACTTTCCTTCGTTAGACTGCGAGTGACAGACTGCTTAATCCACCAAGATGCATAGGTAGAAAACTTAAAGCCTTTACGCCAATCAAACTTTTCAACTGCCTTAATTAGTCCGATATTTGATTCTTGAATTAGATCTTCTAAATTGCTTCCGTATTTTGCATATCGTTTTGCAATTGAAATCGCGAGTCTTAGATTTGACTCAATCATCATATCTCTGGCGAGATTATCTCCGTTTTCAATTCTTTTAGCTAGTTCTACTTCTTGTTCTCTGGTAAGTAAATCAAATTTACCAGAGTGCGCAAAATACGCACTTAGGGACGAATTCATATTTTCTCCTGTAATGTTTAATATTTAATGTTTAATTTATTATAATTTTTGTTTTTAAAGTTTGCACTCAAACTAAGCCTCTATGTTCTAACTCTCGATAGACATAGCAATAGTATGTTTGCAACTCTTTCGCTAATTTGCGTTGTTCTTTAGAATCACGACTTTCAGAGTCTTTAATTCTTGACCGCAAGCTCAAGATCATTTTTTTTAGATCATGATCACTTAGGGTCATTAGCTGGTCTTTGTTTAAAATTTGCAACTTTCACCTTCCTTATAATCTTATTATAAAACTCTTTATTTGAAATTTACACTCTAAAATACGATTTTTTGACCTCTTAATGTCAGTTTCTTTTTGTCGTATGTATCAACTGTAATTGACTTAACTCCTGGGAGACGCTTAATCATCATAGATAGTTTTTTTACTGACCCGTAAATTTCTGTAGACTTAGGAAGATATTTGATTGTTATTGAAAGCTGCGCGTCGCCATCCATAAATCTTGCAACTTTATCGCTTTGTGCAACAACGGCAACAGAAGGAAGAATTCTTATTCTAGTCATCAAATCAGGAACGTGAGTATCTGACTCTAGCTTAAGGGTCATTGAAACAGAAGTTACTTTCTTCTCCAGCTTGTATAAGGTCTCAAGCATTATTTCTATATCTCTTAATTTAGACAAGTTACCCTCCTTAGAAATAAATATAAATTAGATCAACAAAAAACAAATTTAATTTTGATCTTCATTTATCATTGCTGAGCCTACAGATAAAAGTGCTACTGCAGCTGATGATGCATTTTCCAATGCACATCTTGTAACTTTAAAAGGATCGACAATTCCTAGTTCGAACATGTCGCCAAAATTATCATTTCTAAAATCAAAACCAATATTACTTTCTTGATCAAAAATACGAGTCAAATAAGCGTCAGGATTCTTTCCTCCGTTTCTAACAATTTGTTTGAAAGGCTCTTGACATGCTTGTGAAACAATAAAAAGTCCAGACTTGATGGAGGGGTCTGGCTCACTTGTCTCTGCTTCCCTTGTTTTGAGATATGCTCTTGCAAGCGCTACACCTCCTCCTGGAAGAATTCCTTCTGAGAGTGCTGCTTTAGTCGCATGAAGAGCATCATCAACTCTATCGTATCTTTCAATAAGCTCGGCTTCTGTTGCTGCGCCTACTCTAAGTATTGAAATTGCACCGCTTAGTTGTCTAAGTCGATAATTGCAAAGCTCTCTTTCATCGTTTGTAATGCCAGGATCTTCTAGCTTTTCTTTGATTGCAGAAATTCTTGCAAGACATTTTTCTGTTTTACTATCATCTGACATGAAAAGTGTAGAGGCTCTTTGAATGACTGCTCTCTTGCATGTACCAAACATTTCAGGAGTAAATTCTTTCATATCAAAGGATGCATCTAAAACTACACCTCCAATAATTGCCTGAAGATCATTAAGTAGTTCATGTCTAGTTGCACCAAATCCGGGCGACTTAATTGCCGCTACTCGTAGAGAACCTTTTACTTTATTTAAAACTAGTCCTTGAAGGGCCTCGTCATCAATTT
Source organism: Candidatus Borrarchaeota archaeon (assembly GCA_016840645.1). The sequence continues at coordinate 7,782 of JAEORY010000132.1, forward strand.
CATTTGCAATAATTACAACTGGGCGACTCATGTCTAACGCGGCTTCCAAAGGATGCATTAAATCTTGAATTGAATTAAAGTTAGCATCAGCCATTAAGATAAGTGGGTCTTTAAAGTCGCAAATTGACTTATCTTTGTCTGTAATAAAATAAGGAGAAAGATACCCTCTTTCGAGCTGATAACCATCTACGACAGTTAACGAAGACTTAAATCCTTTAGCTTCTTCAACAATTACTTCCCCGTCGACTCCTGATGCTTTGATAGCACTCACTATAAGACTAGCAACTTCTTCTTCTCCGTTTGCTGAAATTAAAGCAACTTTTTGCAAGTCTGATTCATCTTCTACATCTCTTTTCTGAGACTTTAACTCGTCTAGAGCAATTTTTACGCCTTTTTCGATACCTAGTTTTAAACCTTCTGTCTCAAATCCGGCTGATTTCATCTGAAGGCCTCTTCCAAAAATAGATTGAGCCAGCACTGTTGCTGTGGTTGTTCCATCACCTGCGTCATCCGCAGTTCTTGCTGCAGATTCTTTAATTACTCTCGCACCTAAATTTTCTACAGGGTCAGTTAAGTTAACTGCATTAGCAACAGTTACACCGTCTTTTGTAACAATTGGGTGCAAGCCTTCTCTCTGAATTAAAACAAGTTTGCCTTTCGGGCCCATAGTTGTTTTAACCGTATCTGCAAGCTTGTCAACACCACGCCGAAGCCCGGAAGTTAACTCTTCTCCATTTACAATTCTTCTTTTAATCTCTTTGTCTTGCATTAAAATCAGCCTTTTAAAAGTTGTTTTTGATCTCTTCCTTCCAGAAGAGTCTTATCTATGTTGACTATTCTACGACTATTATCAATAACGTTAACAGCAACATACAGATCACCTTCTTTAGAAACAACTTCATTTTCAGAAATAATGCCTTGTGTCCTAAGTGCTTCTTGAAGTCTATTGTCTATGTACATTTTTACTCCTACAATTTTTGAAATGTGTTACAATATTTTTGCCAAGTTTTTTCTTTTGTCATTGAAGTAAATTCCATTTCTTCAAAGACACTTTTAAGTGTTTTAAAGTCAGAAGATCCAACATGAGATTCGCCTTGGCTTAGATCATTAGAAAAATCTACAAGTCTAATTAAATTTACGTTTCTTGTAAAAATTTCTCTTTTTTCTGGATTTTCTAAAGTTTCAGCAAGAAGATTTGAATTTCTACAAAGCTTATCAGCT
>JAEORY010000133.1 GCA_016840645.1 Candidatus Borrarchaeota archaeon
TTAAAGCGACCGAAAAAGACATCAATAATTTAAATGAGGATTGGAAAAAGTTAATAGAAGATGTTGAAGCCAAGAAAAAAGCAATTGTAAAACAAACTGAAGAAGCAATAGCAAATCAAAATAAGCGAATCAAAGATACAGAAGATGAACGCGATAAAAAAATAAATGAGTTTAAAGAGTTTCAAAAGACTATTGAGAATTTAATAAAAGAACTGTTCACAAAAATCGATGAACAAAAAAAGAGACTTCTTGAAGAAAATACTATGCCCAAGAAGTTTTTAATCCCAGAAACAGTTGCACCGATGTATCAAGAGATTAATGCAACATATTTGCCACTTTACATCACTAAATATTCTAATGAGAAACAAGAAACACGTTTTATCGTTATTCCTGCCATTGCTTCACTGAAGGAAAAGAAAGACGTCGGCATTGACATTGGTGATAAAAAGTTGCATTCTATGATTTATACATCATTCAATGAATATATCAAGAAGAGAATTGAAGAAGCCTTAACCAAAAACAAGAACCTAAGAGATAATATCGAGCGAATCATAAATGCGAATAACTTCATTAAGGAAAATACGATAGAATCAGCGATTCAAGACGGAATAAGAACTTTAGTGGCGAAAAAAGTTGTCAAAGACAAAGATGCCGAAGAATTTGCACTAGCTACCATAGAAGCATTTAGAGGTGCATAGCCGGTTTTATAATTTGCTATATATCCTTGCAACGACATATAGTCAACTATCCCGCTCTAAAGTAACAGGCTTCTAGAAGCGGGAGTTTTGACTATTTTACTTCATTTTCTTTTGTCGATGAACTACCTCGCTCCCCAAGAGAATCGTAATTTAGTATAAGAGCAGTGGAACTAGAAACTACATAGAAACGAAAGTAGGTCTCCTAGAAAGTCGTTTTAATGATGGAGATAATGGGACAAAGACTCTTTCCTTGATTAGAGATGTGATTTCCTTGATAAGGTCATCGAAACGGATATTATTTCGTGATTCTCCGTCAGCCCTTGTTCGGACAGAAACTGTATTATTTTCTATTTCTTTATCACCAATAACAATTATATAGGGAATCCATTCTCGCTCTGCTTGTCGAATCTTTTTACTTAAAGTTTCATCTCGATCATCTAAGTCAACTCTAATTTTAGCAGTTTCCACTTTTTGCATTAGTTTTTCACAATAGGAAACGTGACGATCTGTGATAGGAATGACTCTCACTTGAGTAGTTGACAACCAGAGAGGAAACATGGGAGTTTTACCCTTTTCCTGATCGATTGCTGCACCCTCTAATAACGCATACACAATTCGTTCTACAGCACCTGAAGGTGAACTGTGAGTAATGATTGGAAAAACCTTCTCGCCCTTCTCATTTATATAAGTGATATCATATCGTTTTGCAGACTCCACATCAATTTGAACAGTGGAGAGTGCTGCTACCTTTTTGACAAAGTCAACGAAATTAAATTCAAATTTTAGAATCCAATAAAAATATCTAGCAGGAAATAATTCAATTAATGCAGGTTTTTTTAGTGCCTTAGCAATCAGAGTTACCAACCAATCGCGATGCTCTTCGAAAAATTCTTGACTCATACGAAATGCTGCTTCATATTCAAAGTTAAAATCAGCCATTAATGATGCTGCAAGAAAATATTGCTCTTCAAACTCTTGGAGAACTGAAGTAATATCCGCTGCACATGCATGTAAGTCAGGCATTGTAAAAGCTCTCAGTCTCCTTAAAGCGACTACCTCTCCACGTTTTTCTCTTCTAAAACTCGGAGCTAGTTCATAGATTCTTAAAGGCAAGTTTTTGTAGCTGAGAGTAGTATCTGCCAAAAGAAAGAACTGACCGAAATCAGAAGCGTATCGAAGGAAAAGTTCCTTATCTCCTGAATAGACACGATATTGACGTGCAGGGAACCTTGAAACTTGTTCTCTAAGTACAGGGTTTTCAAGATCATACATGATCGGTGTATTCAAAGGCAGTGCACCGAACTCGTTTACAACCTTATTATAAACATGTTCTTCAACTATATGTCGTAATGTCGTGCCCTTAGCATACCACCGCAGGTTTCCAGGATCCGCTCCAGGTTCGTAGTCAGCAAATTCATGTCGCCTCATAAGATCGATATGTGGTGGTTTACCTTTCTCTTGTCTTTCTTTAGCAAGTTCATAAAGTAAAAAGTCCCTTAAATTTTCATGTTCCCTAAAATTAAAAGGAATTTCAGTCTTTAGGTTTCTTGATTCTCCTTCGTCTTTTATTTCGACTTTAATAAGTTGATTATCCGGAGTTAGTATGTAAAAGTCAGAAGGTGGATGTTCTTCAACAACAATTTCTTCTTTTTCCTTCTGAGTAATATCTACAACTCGTAGGGTTTCTGCTCGTGGATGACCAATACAATTCACATTGAAAGCCTTATACCATCCAAATGGTGATCTTACAACATTATAGCCTTTTTCAGAGAGTAATTCACTTAGACTTTTCAAAATTTGTTTAGCTGCAGCTGGAGATGATAATTGTGAGCTTAAGTGAGCATAGGGATAAATCACGATATTTGACTCTCCCAGTTCTTCAGTTAACTCTTGAATTTTCTGTGAGGCTTGTTTTATCGCCATATCAGTATTTTCTTCATCAGATTTTTCGACAGAAATGAAAATGACCAATACACGTTCAGAAGTCTCATATTGTTCATGTTCAATTTCTTCTGCATCTTTGGTTGCTTTTTGCTTTACTTCATAACTAAAACCATTCGAATGAATTGATAATAGTCTCAAGAGATTCACCAGTTTTTTGATAGCTTATTAATTAGGCAACTGTCTAAACCGCAAAATTTTAAGAATCTATCTGATTTCATGTTAATCAAGTCATAACCTATTGAAGATTTTGCTTTTCAACGGTGAGAATACTGCTAAGCGATAAAGAAATAACTAGAGAACGAATACGATTACAATGCTTAGGCATAAAGAGCGAAGGAATTCATAAAGGTAGAAAAGGAGGAGCTGGTCCAACTGGTGGCAGATCTATGATTTTTCCCAATGGTACACTGGGAAATGTGCCACTCAGAGGAAATTTCGTACGCAACTCTCCTTATACGTTAAGGGAAGTCGATACAGAGGTATATGAAATCTGGCATGACTTACGTGAAGAGTCAATAATGAAAGTAGGCTTCGTTCCTAGACCAAAGTTTTATGATAAACTCACTACAGACGATATTCCAATGTGGAAGCTTTCCGCACTTCACGGCGCCGATTGTGTTGCAACGACATTAAATAGATACTGTTCCCTCTGGCGAAAAGGAAAGCAGTGTAGGTTCTGCTCGATTGAAATGGCAATTAAATCACATAACGGGATGAGTTTAGCAGTAAAGAAACCGAGATGGTTTCGTGAAGTTGTCTGCGCGGCATACAAGGAGGGAGTCTGTAATCACATCACCCTAACTTCTGGGACACCAGGCACTCCAGACAAAGGCTGTAAATTAACAGCAGATGTTGTTAATGAGGTAAAACGCTATGTAGATGTTCCAATTCATGGCCAGGTTGCCCCCTTAGACGAAGATAAATTTCATTATTATGATATGCTCAGGGATTCAGGTCTTGATACCCTTGGAATACATGCCGATGTTATCGATCCAGAGGTCATAAAAGTCATGTGTCCTGGAAAAGAAGACTTTGGATGGGAAAAATATATCAAGGCATGGAAATATGTTGTAGACCTCTTTGGTGAGAATCAAGTAACTTCATTTGTTTTAGCAGGTCTCGGAGAAAGAGACAATGTGCTTATTGAAGGCATGAAAAGAATGGCCAGCATCGGTGTCATTCCATATTTGATACCATTTAGACCCTTACCAGAAACACCTCTTGCCGATGCACGACCTCCAGATCCTGAAAGAATGATTCGACTTTTTGGAGAGTTGCAACAAATTGTTTTAGATGCAGGTCTCGATGTATTTAAGAATAAAGGTGGCTGTATGAGATGTGGGGCCTGCAGTTCCAACAGAGAAGCAATTAAGTATGGAGTTTAATTTACAAATTTGTTTTTTTTTAAGACATTCAATTGGTTAAAAGATGTTATTTTGATTTGGTTATAGCCTTTTTTTGAAAGTGATTGAAGCAACAAATAAATAGCACGAAAATAAATCAGGAATTGGAGAGAAATTAATGACAACACACGAGAAAAGTAAGTTTCAATCACTTTCCGAACTGTTAGAAAAATTAAATGAAAAGGGAAATTTTGATGCGAGCGCTATTGCCAGTGAAGATGGTCTTGTCATGGCAGAACACATCCGTAATAACCTCAGCAGAGAAGCTTTAGCAGCAGTTTCTGCCCTTGTTTATGCTATGGGACAAAGAACCCAAGATTATCTAAAATTAAAGAAGATTTATGGTATTGGTTTTGATTCACCTTTGGGTCGTATTTATTTTCGTCCAATTGCTATCCGTGAAGATAAGAGAAAAACGAATTTGATATTAACAGTAATTGGAAACAATTCGACCCCTAGTTTTAAAGAAAGGCTTAATATCTTATTATTTAAACGTTCTTTGGTTGAAACGCTTTTAGATTGGGCAAAACAATCCATAATTCAAATATTCAATGAATCTACTATCTAAAATACTTTAATTTTGCCTAACTTAGCTTTGAATGAACATATAGTCAATTGAAATTTCGGATTTGGATTATTTGTAGTCATTCTTTCAAGCAATTTCTTTTGCGTTTAGCACTTTCTTCTGATATTATAACATACCTCACCTAAGATTCAATAAAATCTTATTCGAAACAACAAAAATGTTTAACAACTGACTTTAATTACATCGTGATAATCAATAATTCAGAGAAGGGAATTTATATGGATATTCGAAGTTTTCTTAAAGAGATCGTTGGAGAACAGTATGTGCTTACCGAAGATTTCGAAAAGATTGTTTATTCAAGAGATGCAAGTATTGAGTTACCAGTATTACCTGATTATATTGTAAGACCGAGGACTGTTGAAGAAATTCAAAAAATTTTGGAATATCTTAATTCAGCCCAGTATAAACTTCCAATTCATATCAGATGCTCTTCAACAGCTTATTGGGGAGGCGGTGTGCCTAATAAGGGAGGCATTATCCTTGATTTGAGTAGAATGAATAAAATCATAGAAATAAACGAGGATACGCTATGCGTCACGGTAGAGCCAGGTATCACATTTAGTGAATTATTTAGAGCCTTGGAGCAGAAAGGATACAGAATAGGCGAACGCCCAGAATCTGCATACTCTGCTTGTGTAGGAGGGCATGTTGCATCAATGGGTGCTGGTTTGGGACAATATATCTTTGGAAATCAAGGTGACCAAGTAACAGGATTAAAGGTCGTGTTACCTGATGGTAAACTCTTAACTACAGGGTCTGGTGCCCTTGAAAATACTCCAAAATTTACCAAATGGATGTTCGGCCCTGATCTTTCAGGCTTATTTATTGGTTCAGAGGGAGTCCTGGGAGTTATTGTTGAGGTCACATTGAAACTTTATCCACTTCCAAGAGCTATGGCATTTGCTACTTTTGCCTTCAATAATATTGAAGACACCATAGAAACTGTACATCAAATTCAAAAAGGACCATTTTCGATTCAATATTTGTCCTGTTTTGAAGGCGCCAGTTTTGTTAGAACATATCCACAAGTTGATTGGGGAAGCAAAACTGAGCATGGTATTGTATTAACAATAGTGATTGAAGGTAGGAGTAAAGAAGATGCAACCATTCAAAAAGAAGAGATTACACAAGAAGCGTTGAGACACAGCGGGGAAGATTTAGGGGAGGTATTTGCGCGTGATATTTTCTGGAAAAATCGATATGAATGGGCAGTAACGCGAACACTTCGAAAAGGTCTGAGAACGATTATTTTATTTCGCGTTCCAACGAAAAAAATACCCCTATTCTGGGAAGAAACCCGTACCATCGGTGAGCAGTTTGATCTCAAAATTGGACGTAGCTGCCAAGCAAGAAGTCGCCATTTTATTAGTTATCATCCCTCAATTCGCTATTCAGAAAAGAACCCTGAAATTTGGGAAAAGGTCAAAGAATGTAAAAATGCACTATACTTACGATTTATCGAATTAGGTGGATTACCATGTCGATTACCTGGACAATTGCCTAAATCTATTACACATAAATTCAAAAACTACCTATTATTTCTTAGAAGACTAAAAACATGTATTGACCCCAAGAATATTTTTTCATCAAGCAAAATAGTTGGATTGTAGAAAAATGCATATATCGGAACCAGAAGTTCTTACTGAGGCACTATATAAGTGCGGACGATGCTCATATTGTAGAGGATGTAATGTAGAAACACCTATCATCTGTCCGGCCTATGAGCTTACAGATAAACTTGAAACAGTTTCTCCCAAAGGACGATTACAGGTTGCAAGACGTCTTTTTGAAGGATCTATACAGCCCAGTAAAGAACTCTCAGAAGCCTTCTTTTTATGCCCTTTATGTGGAGATTGTAAAGACAAATGTATTGAAGGAATCGATACTACAGAAGTTTTCGAAGCTATAAGAGGATTATTAGTTGAAAAGAATGCTGGGATAGATATTCACTCAAAATTTACGGAGTCAGTTATTGAAAATAATAACCCTTATTTCGAACCACATGAAAAGCGATTAGCATGGTTGCCAAAGCATCTCAAAACAGGCAACCCTATAACACCAGAATATGCTTATTTTGTTGGATGCACCTCTGCGTATCGAAGGCAACCTATAGCAGTGGCAACTACAGAAATCCTCCATAAAGCTAACGTAAAATTCACTTTTATGAATGAAGTTTGTTGTGGCTCCCCGCTGCTAAGAACTGGTCATAAAGAAATCGCTACGAAATTAGCGATAAAAAATATTGAGACCATTGCAAAAAGTGGCGTTAAAAAAATCATCACATCCTGTGCGGGATGTTATAGAACACTCAAACTAGATTACCCCACACTTCTTGAACGAGAACTTCCATTTGAAATAATTCATTCGGCAGAATTGCTCGCAGAACTAATAAAAGATGGCAGATTAGAATTATCAGATGGCGAACAAATGAAGGTAACATATCATGATCCTTGCCATCTTGGGAGACACGCAGGAGTATATGACCCTCCAAGGGACGTCCTAAAGAGTATTCCAGACATTAAATTTGTTGAGATGTCTGAAAACAGAAATAACGCACTCTGTTGCGGCGCAGGAGGAGGATTTAGAGCAGGCTACAAAGATCTATCGATTGATTTGGCGGCTTTACGTGTGTCTCAAGTCAAAAATTTAGATGCTGAAATCCTCGCGTCATCGTGCCCATTTTGTCACTATAACCTAGAATTAGGACGCGATAAAATAGACAAAAACCTTAAAGTCGCAGATATTACTGAACTTATAGCTAAACGACTCCTTTAGCAAGGACGGTCTTAAGCTTTGACCTAAACAGATTTGTGGCTTCAAAAACTACAAGATAAGGATTCGAAGGTAAGAGAATGTGCGATATATGCCCTGGGTGAACTCAGTGACACGCGTGCTGTAGAGCCACTGATTAATATGCTCGAAGATCCTTTGTCCGATGTTCGAAAAAGTGCTGCTGTAGCGTTGGGTTGGTTGAAAGACACAAGAGCCGTAGATCCTCTTCTAAAGTACCTTAAGAAGGCTCAGGCGAGCGAGTTCAGTTCAATAACCTATGCACTCAGCGAATTAAAAGATAAGAAGGCTGTCGAACCGCTAATTCAAATAGCGCTTGAATCGGATTCTCAACAGATACGCAAACCTTGTATTCGTGCATTAGGCAAATTGAATGATAAAAGAGCGATAATTCCATTTATCGAAATCCTTTCAAATAAAGAGGCAAGAGATTTCCGTATTTTCACTAGTGAAACTCTTGACAGAATGTTAGATGACGAAGGAATTAAAGAGCTTATCTACGCGTTTGATTGTTCAAATGAGGCTGTAAAATGGATTGCATCAAGTAAATTAAGGGAATTAAGTAAAAAAGCTTTGAACCACTGATCCACGCAATAAAAGAAGGAAGTAGAGATATAAGAAAATATTCTATTATAACAATTGCAGAAATGAAAGAAATACAGAATATTGAGTTCCTAAACCAATTTATTGACGATGAAAACCTGAAATATTATATAGCAATCGCCTTTGGGAAGCGTGGTAATACAAGAGCATTAGATATCTTAATTGAGGGACTTACACATCTTTCAGCATGGGTAAGAGAACATTCGGCTTTGGCTTTGGGCATAATAAAAGATAGAAAAGCCTTTGATGCACTAATTATAGCATTGAAGGATACAGAACGAGAAGTTCGTGCGGCTGCTGCGTTTGCTCTTGGTGAACTAAAAGATGAAAAGGCTATCGATCTATTAATTCAAGCTATGATTTCTGAAAAGGGCGAGGATTGGTATACAAAAGGAGCTTTTGTTCGGGAAACTATTGCTAAAGCGCTTGGAGAAATAGGTGGCCACGCTTCAAAACCGCTTTTAACAATCTTTGAAGAAAGTAAAGATTGGAACCTTCGTTTTATTGCTGCTGTGGCTTTAGCAGCAATGAAAAAACATGTCGGAATAAATTACTTAGTTCGAGGGTTGCTGCAGGGTACCTTATTTTTGCAATATGCGTGTCGTAGGATAATCAAAGAATTGGTCAAGGAAAATAAGATTTCGCCAGAAATACTCAAAAAACACCAATGGAGTTTCAGATGGGAATAATATCACTTTAAATAATCTGATGGGGTTTTCTGCTTTTCACGTATAACTTTAAATTAATACGCTCCAAAAACCTTAAAAGAATGGATTTCAAATCATACCACCGCTGAAGCAGTAGGGTATTCTTAAACCTTTATGTAATTTCACCTCTTACATCATGCGGCTTTGTGCGAAGAAAAATGGTTTCTCTCTGAAAAAATCGCTATAAAGTGGTTTTTTATGACTGAATTAGATAAATTGCTACAAAGATTAAACGATAAGGACTCTAAGGGAAGGGAAGAGGCA
>JAEORY010000134.1 GCA_016840645.1 Candidatus Borrarchaeota archaeon
CTACGTCGCCTTCCTTTACTTCCAATCCTACACCTAAAGCCTCAAATGCTCCACGACCCGAATAATAAATATGCGGATCATATCCAAAAAGCGCTAAATGTGCGGTATCGCTCCCAGGAACTATACCTGGCGTACCAAGTGTATGCATAATTCCATTAATTCCAACTTCTGATAATTTATCTAACCAAGGAGTATTTGCAAATTCTAGAGGAGTTTTCCCATCTAATTCTTCAACAGGACGGTCTGCCATTCCGTCACATACGATAAAAAATACATGTGCACACATTTTCATCCCTTTAATCAACTAACAACACGTTATCATTTCTCTGCAAGAAACCCACCTTACATGTTAGGGGGATAAATGAATTGCGTTTTTTACTTCTTTCACTTTCACAGTAGTGTCCCCCAGCTTTAAATAGGTTTTTGCGGATAATCAATCTCGTGAAATCTATATCAAGGGAACACAGGGAGACGTGTGATGAAACGTACTTACAAATTTCGCTTGTATCCGACCACACCACAACAGACGATGTTAACTCAATGGCTTACTACTTGTCGTATGTTGTATAATAGATCTCTGGCAGAGCGAAAAAACGCCTGGCAAACTCATCAAAAATCAGTTAACTATTATGAGCAAGCCAGCCACTTGAAAGCAGCAAAAAAGACCGATCTATTTTTGAAAGCGGTGCATTCTCAGGTACTCCAAGATGTACTGAGAAGACTGGATAAGACCTTCAACAACTTTTTTAGGCGTATTAAGAAGGGGGAAAAAGCTGGTTACCCACGCTTTAAAGGGAACTACCGATATGACTCCTTTACCTACCCGCAAAGAGGTTTCGCCCTCGAAAAGAAAAACAAGAAACTTCGCCTCTCGAAAATTGGAAGTATCACGATTAACCTACACCGCCCGATACCATCTAAAGGCGTGATCAAGACCTGTACAATTAAACGCGATGTCGACCACTGGTATGCTTGTTTTGTAATAGAACTTCCTGACCCCGCTCTTGGATCTCAGAGAGAGATAAAGAAAGCGATAGGTGTGGATGTTGGGCTGAATAGTTTACTGACATTAAATAATGGAGCAACAATAGCCAACCCACGCTGGTTGAGAAACTCGGAGAAGAAAGTAGCTAAAGAGCAGCGAAAGCAAGCTAGGAAGCAGAAAGGGTCAAATAACCGTCACAAGCAGAACAAAAAGGTGGCACAGGTACACAGGAAGATACGCAATCAGCGAAAAGACTTTCACCACAAGCTTAGTAGGAAACTGGTCGATAATTATGACTTAATTGTGTATGAAAACTTAAAGATTACCAACCTGGTGAAGCATCCTTATTTAGCCAAGTCGATTAGTGATGCCGGCTGGAGACAACTCATGCGTTTCACTGAGTACAAAGCGGAGGAAGCTGGTACTCTAGTAGAATATGTGAGTGCCTATAACACCACACAACTGTGTAGTAGGCATAGGAAGCGTGTTCCCAAAACACTGGCAACCCGTATCCACAGTTGTCCTTACTGTGGGCTTGTTTTAGCAAGAGACCATAATTCTGCCATCATGGTTTTACAGCGATCAACCCATTATGTAGAATCACGATCATCGTCAGGGCAGGGACTGTCCGTAGAGCCTGTTTGACATGTCCCGTTGGAGAATGGATGATTCAGGAAGCCAACCTACTTATAGGGTGGTAGTTCACTAAGTTAAAAATGTAATTGCTTTGGTAGATTTCCAAAACTTTAAATCAAACTCACAAAGTAAACTAAGGATATTATGTTATTTACTTTAAGTGTGGTTTAAAAATGGATGAACAAAATATAAGGTTAATGATTCCTGGCCCGGTAGAAATACATCCTAAGGTATATCAGGCTATGACTCGTCTTCTCTATGGTCATAGAACAAACGAATTTCGAGAAATCCTTAAGGAATCCATAGAGATGTTAAAAGAGATTTGTCGAACACAGAATGACATGTTTATTTTTTCTGGATCTGGAACATCTGCAATGGACTCAGCTATCGCAAATCTAGTTTCTAAAGGTGATGAAGTACTTAATATCATGGGTGGAAAATTTGCTGAACGTTGGATCGAAATCACTCAAACCTATGGTGGGAAATCGATTCCAGTGACTGTTGAATGGGGTAAAGCAGTAAATCTAGATGATATGATAGCTGTACTTGAAGATAATCCCAATATCAAATTCATTACATTTACTCATAATGAAACCTCTACTGGTGTTTTACAACCTGGAGAAGAAATCGCAAAGATTGCCCAAGAATATGATAAAATTCTTATTGTCGACGCAATAACATCCGTTGGTGGAGATTATTGTGAAACAGATAAATGGGGTTTTGATGTTTTAGTTACTGGCTCTCAAAAGTGCTTAGGGATTCCACCAGGATTAGGTATGATTTCTGTTAATCAAAAAGCTTGGGAAGTTGTTGAGAACAGGTCTGATATTCCTTCCTATTATTTAAACCTCAAGAAACATCAAAGTGGTTACAAGAAATACGATACACCATATACACCAGCACTACCATTGTTTTATGCGGCGCATAAAGCGTTTCAAATGATTCTTGAAGAAGGCTATGAAAACCGCGTAAAGCGACACAGACTTTGCGCAAGAGCTATGCGGGAAGGTATGAAAACTATTGGTTTTGAATTATTTGCTGATCAACAATACGCCTCGAATACAGTTACCGCAGTCAAATATATGGACGGATTAGATGATGCCGAATTTAGAAAAACCATATTAAAGCATAAAGTGTTAATTGCCGGTGGGCAAGGAAAAGTAAAAGGAAAAATATTTCGGGCAGCACATATGAATCTCTGCACCGATAGAGAGGTTCTTTTAATGTTAGAAATGACAGAATTGGTCTTAAAAGAACTTGGATTTGATGTTGAATTAGGAGCAGGAGTATCAGCAGCAGAAAAGGTATTTTTATGAGTTTAATTATAAATGTTTCTGAGTAAATCTCTTCTTTTTCTTTAAAACTCGGTTTATGTTATTGTGATTTGATTTCGAAAACAATTAATGGTCAATATGGTGAGTAAATAAGAATGTCTGAACCTGATTATAATGCCAGAGGTAATGAGTATTGGGAGCAGGGAGAATATCAAAAAGCCATCACAGAATACAGGAAAGCACTAAAGGTTGAACCAAAAGACTATAGCGCATGGAGTAACATAGGAATTGCATATTACATGTTAGGCGAGCTAAAAACAGCTCTAAAATCTTTTAAAAAAGCAGTAGACATTAATCCTAGATTTGCGAAAGCATGGCAAATGATGGGGTTAATGTACGGAAAGCTAGGCAAATTCAAAGAAGCAATAAAAAATCATCAAAAAGCTGTGGAAATTGCACCTGATTATACCTATGCATGGGTTGTCATGGCAGATGTGTATATTATTCTTGAAGAGCCTGATAAAGCCATGAACTGTTATAAAAAAGTCGTGAATATCCAAGCAACGGATGCCTTAACATGGACACATAGAGGGACAGCTTATAATCAATTAGGCAAGTTCAAGAAGGCGATTGATTGTTATAAAGCAGCGGTAGAACTTGATCCTGAGTATGCTTCTGCATGGCTCAATACAGCAATAATATACTCCAAGATGGGCGATTTTAATAGTGCTCTAAATGCTGCTCAAAAGGCATTGGACATCAGCCCTGAGTATGCTGAGGCATTGACAGGTAAGGGATTGATCTACAAGGAGTTAGGTGAACATAAGAATGCACTTGACTATCTCTATAGGGCATTAAAAATTGATCCTGAAGATGTAGATACCTGGAATAATCTAGGTGCCGTCTATAACGATTTAAGTGAGTTTAAAAAAGCTATTGGATGTTATAAAAAAGCACTAGAAATCGACTCAGAATACATAGATGCATGGATCGATCTGGGGCAAACTTATGATAAATTAGGCTACACTGAGAAAGCTGATGAATGCTACAAAAAGGCGATTAAAATCAATCCAAATTTAGTAAAAAAATGACCTTTCCATGATACGTTTTAAACTAAGAATTCTTCCTAACTATGTTCCTGATAAGAGGAACGAAATGTGGACTTGGAAGTGGTAGAAAATGTCAGCCGAGGAATATAATGAGAGAGGAAATGAATATTCCGAAAATGGTCAATATCAGCAAGCTATAGAAGAGTATACGAAGGCATTAGAGGTCGATTCTACTTATTTCAAAGCATGGTACAACATGGGTGTTACTTACAGAGAGTTAGGTGAGTTTCACAAGGAGATTGATTGCTATAACAAAGTAATAGAGATTACTCCTGAGGACGTAGATGCGTGGTATAATATGGGCGTCGCCTATGGTGAATTAGGTGAATATGGTAAGGAGATTGACTGTTATAAGAGAGTAATCAAAATTGATCCTCAATATCAAGATGCGTGGTATAATATGGGAATCGCCTTTAGAGAGTTAGGTGAATACGAAAAGGCTCGTGGTTGCTTTAAACAACTGATTAAAATCGATCCTGAGTTTGCAGAAGCATGGTATAATATGGGTTGGATCTATAGCCATCTAGGCGAATACGATAAAGCGCTTGAATGCTATCAAGACGCTGTAAAGATTATTCCCGAGTATCCTGACGCTTGGCACAATATGGGTCGGATTTATGAAGAGTTGGAAGAGTTTAATAGAGCTATCGAGTGTTACAAGAAAGTTGTAGATATTAATCCTAAGGATGCCGAAGTTTGGTACGACATGGGGCTCGTTTATGCAGAATTGGACAGTTTTGAGACAGAGATTGAATCGTATCAAAAAGCAGTAGAAATTAACCCAGACTTTTTATGGGCTTGGTATAACATGGGGATCGCCTACACAGAGTTAGAAGAATACGAAAAGGCACTTGAATGTTTTCTGAAAGTTATAGAACTTGATCCAGAGCATGAATTTGCATGGAATAATATAGGAAATATTTATACCGAGTTAGAAGATCATGACAAAGCTCTTGAGTGCTATAAGAAAGCGGTGGAACTTGAACCAGAATTTGTAAATGCGTGGTTTAATTTGGGTTGGGTTTATGGGGCGCAAAATGAATTTGCTAAAGCAATTGAGTGCTATCAAAAAGTGATGGAAATAGACCCAGAGGATGCAATTGCATGGTTGAACATGGGAGTCAATTATGGTAACTTAGGTGAACACTCTAAAGCCCTTGAATGTTTTCAACAAACTGTGGAACTTGATTCTGACCTTGCAGATGCATGGTACAACATGGGATTAGCGTTCTACAATTTGGGCGAACGTAATAGAGCCAATGAATGTTATGATAAGGCATTAGAAATTGATCCTGGACTAGTGAATGTATAGTTTTGCATCATTCACTATAATCTCATTTTTTATCAAACAGCAAAGTCAATTTCAGTTAGAAATATATCACTCGAAATCCATTTCTACATAAAATGGACATTCTTTTTTCATTAATGTCAGCAATGTGTAAATTTAATGGAAATAAGAGGGAAAAAAATGAGTGACGTTATCGAAAAACTTGGACAACTAGATCTGTGCTTCATGGTCGATGAAACAGGTAGCATGGGACCCTACATCGAAACCGTGAAACAAAAGATTTTGGAAATAATACATACCATCCGGGTGAAAGAACTCTGTTCTTCTTTGAGAATTGGCCTGGTAGGTTATAGGGACCATCCACCCGAAGATACAAGTTTTATAACCAAGATATTTGCTTTTAATGAAGATTCAGACAAAATAAAAGAGGCAATAGTTTCTATGTACGCTGATGGTGGTGGTGATGGTCCAGAAGCGGTTTGTGATGCGTTATTTGACATTACTCGTCTGAGTTGGCGAGAAAAAGCGTCAAAGATTGTTATATGGATGGGGGATGCGCCCCCGCATGGAGTAGAACCTAGCGGAGATAATTTTCCAAAAGGTTGTCCTGAGGGAAAAAACTGGAAAACTGAAGCGCAACGAGCTTACGATAAGGGTATTTTAATCTACTCTGTAGGATGTTTCCCCGAAATTGCGGCTTATAAAAAAGCGGTAGATGTGTATAAAGAAGTGGCAGAAATAACTAAGGGGTCATTTATTCCATTAGAAAAAGCTACTCTGCTTGTGTCTTTGATTACCGGAGTGGCTGAAAGTGAACTTGAAAAACTAAAAATCGAAGAATTCGTTGCACAAGAATTACAGAAAATCCAAGCTGAGTCACCAGGGGCTACACTAAGCGAAAGTGATATTGAAATGAGGGTTTCTAGTGCACTGAAAGAAAAAGGGATGAAAGTAAAACGCATGCGTACTGAAACATTTGCAGCTTCGGCCCCAGTAGAGGAAGCCGATCTTGAACTTGAGGAACAAGAGGTACAGAAAGACGATGTTAAAGAAGCTCTAAGACAAGTAAGATTGAAGAAATTAGTTGAAGAAGAGGAAAAATAACTTTTGTCGTCATTTTTTCATTTTTTAACTTTTTCTAATTCTTTTTAATGGAGTATGAGTTTTTCTGAGTAATTTAATGATTTTGCAACTCTCTTCTCTTTTTTAAAGCATTTTATCAATTTGCGGCTCATTTTAAGACAGCGATATGTGAAAATATACATCTACTTGTTTCAATTTGTAACTCCTATATTTGTCTTAAAGTATATAAGTAGGATCCAATAATAATGCAAAGTTAAAAAGTAAGAATAAGGAGGGTGAGATGACGTGTCTGCACAAATTGTAACCCCGGATACAGTAAGGATTAGCGATAAGAAACTTAAAGATTCTTGGGATATAAAAATGTCAAGCGTACAAGAACTAGTGGAAATCGCCAATACATTAGGGGTAAAAATAGTTTTCCATGTCGGCAAGAACGAGTATTTCTTCCTACATGATCAACTAATGTATTATGCCAAAGACTAAGCTTGTCCTTCATGTAAATCGAGGTGTAAAGATGTCTGAAAGTGAACTGATAGTTGATCTCAAAATAGAGGGTCTAGCAGATCAGGTCAACAGCTTCATTAACATGTACAAAAGCCAACTTATAATGCGAGGGTATTCTATCAAAGGCGAGTGGGATGTAACGGAAAGCGTAGGAGGTAAAATTATCGGTAAAAAGAAAATTGACCTAGGAGGAGGGCTTGAGGTAGAAAAAAAGGTCGAAAAGAAGCATAAAGTCCGTCTTGAATTTAGAACTGCTGACGATGATATACGCTATATTGCTTGGCCATCAAAAAGTGGAAAAGAAATCTCCCCAGTAATAATTGATGAATTACAAAAGTTCGCAGGCAGTGTAGAATCGAAAATGAAACAATGAAACTATATCTCACCCATTTTTAACCTCATTTCTTTTTTTGTTTAACAAGTCAAAAAGGAAGTTTAGAAGTGTACATGGATTGGAATGACTTTTTTATTGGTCGTAAACTGCCTGATTGTTGGAATGCAGTTATCGCGTGGATTAAAGAATTTGAAATGGAGCAAGTCTATTCTTTGGAATCTAAGTATATTCTAACGGAATTTAAAAGCAAACTGGGAAAAACATACGGGGAAGTATATTTAGAGGATACAGCAAACGGAATCGCCGTTTTTGTGAGATTGAGGAGCAAAGATGATGAAAGAAGTTTGGCAAACTTCACTGAGAGCGATTTTGAACAAATAAACCTTGAAAAACTAGATATGGACGATGAAACACCCGAAGAAGCCTATCTAAGAGATTCTTTGAACGTTATCATTAAGTCTTTGTGGCTTAGAATGGAAAATGCTCAAAAGTTCTGCACTAACTGTGATAAAGGACTTAAACCCGGATGGATTAAATGTCCTTACTGCAATGCACCTCAGGGAGAGTTGACATGTTCTAGTTGCGGTGAAGCCTTAGACTTCAGATGGGTAAGTTGCCCTAACTGTGGCGCTCAACTGAAAAAAGCTGTCTCCCAGTAATTCTTCTGAGTCTTCTTCTCCTTTTTTGTGATCTGCTCTTACATTTAAAGTTCGGTATTTAGGAACTAAGCTCATCTGCTCTTTGAACTATCCCAGCTTGCCTATAGATGCAGATTCTTATGTTTATAAACAAAGTTTATTTATCAGAAGTAGAAGATGTGTGTCTATCAGTCAGCATAGGGTTAGAAATGTCTGCGGAAGATTATTTTGAAAGAGGATCTGAGCATTTAGATCAAGGTCACCACCAAAAAGCCATAGATGAATTCAAGAAAGCATTAAAGGTCGATCAAAACCACACAATGGCATGGTACAACATGGGTATAGCCTATGGTGAAGTAGGCGAGCATGCTGCTGCACTTGTATGTTATAGAAAAACTGTAAAGATCGCTCCTGAGTTCGCATGGGCTTGGACTAACCTAGGTGAGACCTATAGAAGACTCAGTGATTATAAAAATGCCATTAAATACCATAAAAAGGCTGTAAAACTTGATCCTGAGTTCGAAGATGCGTGGTACAATCTAGGAGGCACCTATGGAGAATTAGGAAATCATGAAAAAGCGGTCGAGTGTTTTAAAAAGGTAGTAGAAATTGATCCTGGAGATATAGATGCATGGTATAACCTAGGGGTGGCTTATGGACAATTAGATGAACATAAAAAGGCAATTGAGTGTTTTAAGAAGATTGTTGAAATCGATTCGCAGGCTGCAACTGCCTGGGTATGCATAGGATTGGCTTATTCTGAGTTAGGTGAACATCAAAAAGCGATCTTGAATTTTAAAAAAGCAGTAAAAATTGATCCTGAATTTGCAGAAGCGTGGAGTAACCTAGCAGTAGCCTATAAAAAACTAGACGATAATAAGAAGGCAGATGAATGCCTTAAAAAGGCGATAAAACTCAATCCTGAGCTGGCGATTAAATAATTACGTCATTTAATTTCCTTATTTTTAACTTAATCGGCGGGAAGTCCCCTTCCGACAGGTGGGGGATGAAAGCCGCTAGCTTTATATAGTTTTTTGGGGTAGAAGTACTGATAACAGAGTCTGCGTGAAGCCCATGAAACTGACACAGCAAATCAGGATCTTTCCGA
>JAEORY010000135.1 GCA_016840645.1 Candidatus Borrarchaeota archaeon
AATCGTCTTCGTCCTGAAGTATTAGCGGTTACAATCCAAGACAAGAATATTGCCGACGTTACGCGAGAAACAGTCAAGAGTGCAGCTATTTTTTTTGAAACTCTCAGAGAGAAACTCACCGACCGCGAAATTCTTATTGCAGATCAAGTGCTAAGAGAAATACAAGAACGTTTAGGATTCTTGAATAATGTTGGGATCGATTACCTGACGTTGGATCGTCAGGCAGGTACTTTATCAGTTGGAGAAGCACAACGAATCCATCTCGCAACACAGATTGGCTCAGCTCTCGTAGGTGTTTTGTACGTGCTTGATGAACCTACAATCGGTCTTCATGCTCGCGATTGTTCTCGACTTATTAATACGTTACTTCGTCTGAGAGATCTGGGGAATACCGTCCTTGTTGTTGAGCATGACCCAGAAACAATCCTCTCTGCAGATTGGATAATCGATATAGGACCTGGGGCTGGGCTTCATGGTGGTGAAATTGTTGCTGAAGGCCCTCCAGAGACTATTCTTTCAAATCAGAAATCCTTAACTGGAAAATATCTGAGCGGAAAAAAGGTCATTCCAACGCCTAAGAAAAGAAGAGTGCCAAATGAAGAAAATTTAATAATAAAAGGAGCTCAGCAATTTAATTTGAAAAGCATAAATGTTAAGATTCCGTTACATGTCTTCAACTGTATTACAGGTGTTAGTGGTTCAGGAAAATCAACTTTAATTAACGAAATTCTTTATAAAACGCTCGCTAGACAAATATATGGATCAAAGGAGAAACCTGGAGCTCACGACAGAATTGAGGGCTTAGAGTACATCGACAAAGTAATCCGTATAGATCAAAGCCCGATTGGACGGACACCTCGATCAAATCCTTCTACATATACAGGGGTATTTACGCCTATTCGAGAATTATTTGCAAAAACACCCGATGCACGAGTTAGAGGATATAAGCCTGGCAGATTTTCATTTAATGTCAAAGGCGGGCGATGTGAATTTTGCAGAGGACATGGCATCATTAGGATAGAAATGCATTTCCTGCCAGATGTCTATGTACCCTGTGAAGTCTGTAAGGGTAAAAGATTTACACTTGAAACATTAGAAATAAAATATAAAGATAAGAACATCTCAGAAGTACTTGGCATGAGCGTTGAAGAAGCATTAGAATTCTTTGAGAATATCCCTCAAATTCAAAGAAGACTGCAAACGCTCTACGATGTAGGACTCGGATACATTAAACTCGGACAGCCTGCTACGACACTTTCCGGTGGAGAAGCACAACGTGTCAAATTAGCGAAAGAACTTGGGAAGAAACCTACTGGTAAAACAATCTATATTCTCGATGAGCCAACAACAGGTCTTCATTTCGATGATATCAAAAAATTATTGAACGTCCTTAACAGATTAACAGATTCTGGCAACACAGTCATAGTAATTGAGCACAACCTTGATGTCATCAAAACTGCTGATCATATTATTGACCTTGGACCAGAAGGTGGAGATGACGGAGGGCTGATTGTAGCGGAGGGTACCCCTGAAGAGATTATAGGTGTGGAAGAATCGTATACAGGGCAATATCTTAAAGAGTATTTAGAAAAACCTCAAAAGTTAACAGAAATAATAACAAATCCATAACAGATTTAAATTCATTTTTTTCTATACAATGAATATAATTACTAGCTCTTAATCAGCTATAAATTCAAAACTAGAAAAGATGATATTTTTTAGGAGGATTTAATTTGCCAAAATTGCCAAAAGAAGTTAAAGATTTATTAGTTCCTGGTGCTAACACCGTAAAAGCTATAGGGACTGCAGATTCCGAAGGAACGCCCCATACAATAATTACTGGGTCATTAATGGCCATTGATGATGAAACTTTAGCATTTGGAGTAGTAGCTACTAAAACAACAGTAAATAACTTGAAAACTACAAAAAAAGCGTCCATTGCCATTTACGCGCCACCAATGACTGGCTATCGTATTGAGTGTACATTCGATTCTTTTCAGGACTCAGGACCTTTATTTGAAAATTTCACAGAAGCACTCAAAAAAAGGAATCTTCCTTGTCATGGAGCCGTTGTGTTGAAAATAGACGGTGTGTATGCATTAGGTGCGCCCGAGCCCGGTAAAAAAATCGCATAATCATTAATAAGGCATGAGCGAACAAAAGTGGGGATTCCTTAAGCCTCAAATTTTCTCTCTAATTCTAAGTATCTCTCGTGTAATTTCTGGATGAAGCCATTAAGTTCGTTGTCAACTATCATAATCCAATCAATTAACTTCTCTAATAGTAAAAGAGCGTGTTAATTATGAAGAAACAGATACTTGGTTTACTGTCTGATTTTGGCACCAAAGATGGTTATGTTGCTGCGATGAAAGGCGTCATTTATGAGATCAGCGGCTCAATAACAATAGTAGATGTTTCCCATGGTATTGCTAAGCAAGACGTCCGAAATGGAGCGTTCGTACTTGCAACGGCTGCACCCTTCTTTCCAGACGGAACTGTTTTTGTATGTGTTGTTGACCCTGGTGTGGGAACTAAACGAAAAGGTATTGTCGTAGAGGGAGACAGACATCTCTACGTTGGTCCAGATAATGGGATATTAATGCTTGCAGCACAACACGAAGGGATACAACATGTATACGACATTACCAATACGGCATACATAAGGGATGAAATATCCTTCACATTTCATGGAAGAGACATTTTTGCACCAGTTGGCGCTCATTTATCAAAAGGAATAAAGCCTGAAGAAATAGGTCAAGAGATAATGGACTATATCGTGTTATCGCAAGCAAAAGTGATTATAGAATTTCAACAAATCTCTGGTGAAGTGATCCATGTTGATGGATTCGGTAATATAATTACTAATGTTATATTAGAGGATTTGAAACAAATAAGAGTTAAATTTGACGATTTATTGAAAATTCAAATCAAAACTCAAGTATTGAATGTTTGTTTTTTGGAAACGTATGGAAAAACTAAACCAGGTGAATTTCTATCACTAATCGGTAGTAGTGGATTTTTTGAAATAGCAATTAATCAAGGAAATGCGGCACTAAAACTAAATGTCTCCACAGGTGATATAATTACGATTTCAAGAAATTCGTCCTCTCCCTATAAAAAGCACGCTTAGAAAACCTATTAAAATAGAGAGTAGGTAATTAGACCATGAGGAAGCCAACAATGAGGATGAACGTACATGAAAGCATATTATCAAATCAAAGACCCTAGTTTCCCTATAAAAGCTGAGATTTCACTTGAAGAATATTATGATAAACTTAAAGAAGAAGGCATCAAATTCAACGACATCTTTAAAGCATTTATGTTAGAAGCAATGGATAAAGGAATAGAAGACAAAGATCTACAAATAACTAAGGAAGAACATCGTGCCAAACTCATAGAGACGGTCAAACAGGTTCCGCAGTTTGAGACTAGTCTTAGGAAATTTTGGATAGAATGAGTGACTACATATATCTAAATCTTTGTGTAAAAAAAGGATTAACATCTCACCTGAACTAGGCGTGGAAGTTTTCCAGCACATCCTACATGATCTCCACGAATAATTAAGACTCCTTTTATCTCTTTTATTGACTTAGCTACTTCTAGTCCGTTTTGTATGGATTTTTGAACAGATTCACCAATCACGGCATTGCATACCGTAGTAGCACAAGCATCAGCGATGGCTGCATTTTCAGCAAAGACGCAGGCCGCATCTGCGCATCCAAAACTAAACGCATGTCCAACAGTGCCGGAACTTGTACCTAATCCAAAGGGAAAGTCTTCAAACTCAAGGTGAAAGCCTATTCGTCCTGAAATAGTCGAATTTTCACCAGCATAGACTCCTATTGTTATTGGAGTCGATATTGGTTCATTCATTCTCCCTATAATCTCTCCACCATTTTCAACAATTACAATTCCAGGGTTCATTTTCATCATTTCTTCAATAGCAAAATCAGCTAATGCCCCGGCAACAGCGGCCATAGGTCCCACATTTGCAATTTTTGCGGCTTGAGCCATTGCGTGAACCACTGGAGGTGCATCGAGGGCGACTTCAACTGGAGAAAAGGAATGAAGAAACTCCTCGTGTTGTGCAATATACGCCAACAGCAGCTCCCTGTGTGATCTAATAGCGGAAAATGCTAGATCAATAGCTTCGGGTGTATCAGTTTCTATGAGAAGGTCAGATTCTCCGATTTGTTTTTTTACCTTTTTCAAAGTGAGCTGAATGAAATGCCACCTCCTTGCTTCAACTTAATGGCAAATCGTGGGCAAGAGTCAACACATAACGCACATTGGATACACTTACTTTGATTGATTGTAACTGAAAGATCCTCTTCAAAGTGTATTGCAGTTGTAGGACAAACTGAAACACATGCTCCACAGTCAACACATAATTCGCTATCAAGTTCAATTAATGAGCCAGTGTGTACTTCGACGCCTCTGTTTTTGAAACTTTGGACAACATCATCTGCAACCTCATCAGGGACTTCAAGAAGCATTTCGCCACGGCGGCCATCTACATATGCACGCAGAATGTTGATTAGAACTTGTTTTTCAAGAATCATGGACGCGAGAATTGGTTTTTCAAACAAATCAGTAGGATAATCAAGAAGAATTTTCATTTATTCACCTCCAAACTTTGCCAGCGATTTTTGAGATATCTTCGCTTGTAACAATTCCTAAAACCTCATTGGTTTCCAAGTTGACGACAGGTAATGCAGAAATATCATGCACTTCTAGTTTTCTAGCAACTTCACCAACAGAATCATCTGGGTAGGCTACAATCACCTTTCTGGTAACTACATTTGCCAACTCATTCCCATTGCCAGCAATCGCTCTTGCTAAGTCATATGAAGTAATAATTCCAAGAAGATGTTTTTGTGCGTCAACGATAACAATATGATTAACGTTTTGTTCAATGATTTTTTTTGCAACGGTTTGCAGGGAATCATCAAGCGTACAAGTTACCGCAGATTTAACGACATCCCCCACTAAAGGTACTTTTTTACTTAATTTCATTGGCTTGAAAATGCGATCTGTAGGCAAACTTTCAACATGTTGAGTAAGAAAGAATGTTCCTTGCTCGATCCATTGCTTTAAAGTAGCGGCAATTTCTCTAGCATCCTTTAAACTAGCGATAGATGAAGTTTTCACCATTTTTCCATTTATGTCAATCTCTCCAGATTTAAGTTCTGCATAAGTAACTTCTCGGATTGTTGGTTTATTTCGTGGCTGTCCATAATCAGCAATATTTGTAGTAATTTGTTCATCACTCATACCAGTTGATTTTGCCAGGTCTGTATTTAAAATCGGAATTGGAATACCTAAGCCAACATACATAGATGTTCCATATTTGGAGAAAGAAGCCCCTTGGAGATACTTAGCATTCATTTGTTTGAGGTCACCTTTCACCATGATGGTCCCTAACCGTTGAGATGGGTTATGTTGTGTCCCCTCGCCAATGATATAGCCTATTCCTCCACCGAGAAAAATTCGTGTGCCAATGCCAATTGTTTGATATGTTGGATCATTATCTAAAGGACTTAGGCAACCTGATCCTGAATAAATTGCATTTTGGAATCGGGGGAGCAGTTTGCCCATGTATGTATACAAAGTTCTATTAGTACTATTCGTTGCACACCCATAACGCTGATAGGCATTACGAGGGTTACAAAGAATAGCTTGGTTCAAATTATCAAGATTAATTTCTGTGTCAATATATTGCCCAGGATAACAATCTGTGGCACTAAATGTCGCTTCCAAATGAATAGTTTTACCTTTAAGCAGATCTTCAATAACATGTCCACCACCATACTCGAAAGGTCGTGTTCTACTCATTTGAGTAACACCAAGATAACAGTCTACAGCTGCATTACCGTGATAAGCTTCAACATCATTGAGAAAAACTTTGTTTAACTTTGTGGGAGGATCGGCATGCCCAAAGTTAAAAAATGCACCAGAACTGCACATTGCACCGAAAGTTCCAGTTGTGACCACATCAATTTCCTTTGCTGCTGTTTCTACACCATTTTGTTCTACTACTCGTATCATTTCTTCAGCTGTAACAACAACAGCATCGCCACGAGCAATCTTCTCATTTATTTCCTCGATAGTTCGGATAGTTTCAATTGTCAAAAAAACACCTTATCATATGCTTTAAAAGTTATATTTTATGAAAACAGAATGCATTGAAGTAATATTTCATTTATAAAAGTTTCGCTCTTAAAGAAAAAGATGGCACACCTACATTAACTGGCATATAGTTACATTAGATGACACAAGAAAGCCCCATTGCTTGAGCCTGGGATGAATTGTGTTAGGATAGTACATTTTTTAACTTTGTGCTACTTTTTGCGGAGTTTATAAACAAGGATGGAGCACAAAGAGTGAGAAAGTGTGTTTAACATAAATAAAGAGTTATTGTAAGTTGTGCGGAGCACTTGTGCCATGTTAACGAAGAACCAACAGATCAAAGCTACCTTGAAGGACACTAAGGCGCGTCGTAAACACATGGCGTGCCGGGTGTATACGGTGAAGCTAGACCGCTCACATTTAAACCAAAACTCGTTAGCTCGCTTAAGGCTCTTGTTTTTGGAAGCTAAATGGCTGTATAATTATTGTGTGGGGCATTCTAACGCGTTTGCTATCGATGATAAAATAACAGCCGTGTCGGTGAAGGTTAAAGACCGGTTTGAGATGCGCCAATTGAGGCAGTTATCGTCGCACATGCGCCAGAGCATCATATCGCGCACCCAGCAGAATATCCGTGGCTTAGCCCGTGCAAAAGCGAAGGGGCACACAGTGGGGCGGTTGAAGTTTAAGTCGTATGTGAATTCCATCCCGCTCAAGCAATACGGCAATACCTACAAGCTCATCAACGGCAAATACTTGCGGATTCAAAGAATCCCACAAAAACTGCGTGTCAACGGCCTGGAACAACTGCCACCTGATTGTGAGTGTGCCAATGCCACCTTACTTCACCAGCATGGCGAGTATTACGTGGCCATAACTACTTATACGCCGAGAGAACACAAACCAGCGATGGTAGCGCCTGCCAAATCAATTGGTATTGATTTTGGGGTAAAGCATCAGTTATCGCTGTCAAACGGTGTACGTATACGATACACGGTACCAGTTACGCGCCATATAAAGCAGTTGTGCAAGAAGTTAAGTCGTAAACAGTATCGCAGTAAGAATTGGTGGAAAACGCTCTATAAGTTACTCAAAGCCTACGCTAAAACCACCAATATTAAACGAGATATCCGTAATAAACTGGTTCATTTCCTTGCCATTAATTTCCAAATGGTGTGTTATCAAACTGAGAATTTAGGCGCCTGGCAACGCCTGTGGGGTAGAAGAATGCTGTCAACCAGCCTCGGTGGAATCATTCGCATGCTTGAAGTCAAGGTGCATACACCGGTGGAAATTGACCGTTTCTTCCCCTCAACCAAGACCTGTTCGCGTTGCGGTCATCAGCGCGCCATGAGTTTAGCCGAACGCACCTATGTGTGTCATCATTGCGGTCTGGTGATAGATCGTGATTATAACAGCAGTTGCGTGCTAGAACACGAAGGTCATAGAATCCTAGGTAGGGGACCTACCGAAGTTACGCCTGCGGAGACTAATACCTCTACGTTAGCGTTGGAGTATCTGAATCAGATAGCCTACGTTGAGGCAAGTATGGTCGCAGAAACAGGAAGCCTCACTGCTTTAGCGTGAGGTAGTTCACCATATAGGCCAATTAGCATACGTATGAAAAGAAATCCGTCATAAAAAAGAGAATTTGCTAAAAAAGTGTTTTTATCATTTTTTCTAGGAGTTTTTTCAAAACTTCCCGTTCGTCAGGTGTGATATGGGTAAGTATATTTTTCCATTTAGTTACTAGGCTTTCATCAATACTTCTTGGTGAACAAAATTCTTTCTTACTGAGCGATAGGATATCTTCGAGGCTTTGAACACCAAATCGAATCAATTCTTGAAGATAGTCAACACCTTGAATACAATAATCATATTCAAAGCAATCATAACAGACTTCTCGCCTGTAATCATCTACAAAAAGAAATGTTCGTTGACAGAAGATTTTATCCCCTATCTTCAGTAACTTTTGGCATGGTTCAATAGATTCTACACCAGTCGACCACTTTTTTCTAAAAGCAGTTAATTCTGCTTCTACCAGCATTCTCCCCTCTGATCTTTCTAATAAAAAACTTAACAAACCTCTATATTATTGTATATTACAGAATCTCAATTATACAACAATATGACACTGTCACTATTTAACTTAATCGGCGGGAAGTCCCCTTCCGACAGGTGGGGGATGAAAGCCGCTAGCTTTATATATATTTTTGGGGTAGAAGTTCTGATACAAGAGTCTGCGTGAAGCCCATGAAACTGACACAGAAAATCAGGATCTTTCCGACGCTAGCACAGGAAGAGGTACTCTGGAAACTCTCGGAGAAATGCAGACTCATCTATAACTTTGCCCTTGCCGAACGAAGGGACGCCTATAGACACGGCATTAAGGGTGTGAACTATCGTAAACAGCAAAACGACCTGCCACTCATCAAAAAGCACTACCCTGAATATAACTGGGTGTATTCGAAGGTTTTACAGTATGCTCTCAGGTCGTTAGCCGCTGATTACGAGTCGTTTTTTGCCCTTCGAAAAAATGGGCACACTGATGCCTGTCCTCCGCGATTCAAAGGAAAAAACTACTTCACCACTATGGTGTATAACCAGTCGGGGTTCAAGATCGAACCCGGAAAGATTACCTTTTCTCATAAATACCATGATATACCTTTGACGTTCATCATACCTGACAAATTCTCTTTTGATGACACGCAGGTAAAACAAGTCGCTATCTCCTCACAGAGAAATCGGTATTTTGTGAACATCACCTACGAGTTGGAAGAACCCCCCTATATGGATAACGGGCGTTACCAAGCCATAGACTTAGGCATT